>JAGFXQ010000278.1 GCA_017861355.1 Bacillota bacterium | reverse complement strand
AGCTTATTCGGCTGTCCGCCTAATATTCTCTGGTAGAGAAGTGTTAGCGCAACAAATACAGCTCCTGCACTGGTGTATGCGATGGCACACAGCAATCCTGTCAACGGATCGGTACCTCCCAGTAAGATAAGCGGAAGGAATAAAAAGATACCATCAACTCCGTGTTTGATAAATGAAGTCAGGGAAGCTGCAAATATTTTCTTTAGTGATTTCTCCGGAATTAAAAAGATATACGGCTTTGTCAATTCAATTTTCAATCTTCCCATCATGGAGAAGATAAACTGCATGTAAACTGCCATTCCTAGAACGCCATATGCAACCGCGCTAGGGGCATCAAATTTATGAAAATAATACCCTGCCACACCTGCTCCTAACATCAGCAGTATAGTATAATTATCAACAAAGATAAACCTGCTTCTCCTTCTCATCTCAAGCATATGTTTATACAACAAAGTGTTCGCACCTATTCCGTGATTAATTCCCAGCTCTTTATCCTTAACCTTAATCTTCCTGGCATTTGCTTTCGGAATACTTCTGCCTTCCTTCGCAGCACTCAAAGTATTGTAGGTGGTCTCAGTAGAAACAAGAACATCCTCATAATAATCCGCTGTTCCCATGGTAAGCAGAGAAACAATCATTCCTCCGGCTACAAAGAATAGAATAATCGGTATGAGCATCATCGGAACGGAACCGTAGATCACACCTTGGAAAAACATGCAAACCCATCCTGCCACCGGCAAATAACCAAACCAGTTTTGATCCATCAAACTTAAAATTGCTTGGAACAATCCTACCTGCTCCTGCCTCTGGATGTACAGCACGCTAAGCACAATCAATCCCATTACGGCATATAACAAGGCCCAGATCAGCTTCTTGCGACTCGGATTGCCATTAGAGAAGATGTAGATGCCAATTGCTAATAGCTGACAGAACAATACCATCAAAGCAAAGATAAGGAACAAGGCAAGAATCTCTTCGAAGCCATAACCAAAATTTGTTTTCAGGTTACCGATCTGATAAAAAATAAAAATTGAACCCAGCAAAGATTTACCTAGGGTACTAATTAAGCCATAAAGTAATATCTTTTTGGAAGAAATGGGTGCTACAAATAACAAGCCTACGTCCGGCATTGTAAACAAACTTGATCCGGTTGATAAACCGGAGTTCGTAAACATCCAAAGATACAATAACCCCAGACCAGAAAGTATCAGCAGTAGAATTCGTTCATCTGCATATTTCATCTGTTGCATATCCTTATTAGCCAGTAAAATAAATATGACAGAAGCAGCAATACAACCGAACACGAACAGATACAACACCAACATTGCCGGTTTTTTCCTCAATGACAGAATTCGATTCTTAAAGCGGGTGATTAATAAATAAGACAATGCCTTCATGCTTACTTCTCCCCTTCCGTAATCTTAAAGAACAGTGCTTCCAGATCCTCCCCGGAGCCCACAATCTCGTTACGGGTTCTTCTTGCGGCTATTTTGCCATTGATCATAATATTTGTGCTATCCCAGAATTCTTCCACACTATCTAACATATGGGTACTGATTAGTATAGAGGCTCCGTCATTACGAAGCTCGATAAATAGATTCTTTAACTCTTTGATCGCATGCGGATCCAAACCAACTAATGGCTCATCAAATAAGATTACTTTCGGCTGAGGTAACAGTCCACAGCAGATACTTACTTTTTGTTGCATACCTTTGGATAATTCTGTTCCAAGCTTTTTCTTCTTATCCTCTAGCTCAAAGCGTGTAAGAAGATCTTCCGCTCGCTCCTTCCAGTTCTGCAAAGAATACGCCCGAGCGATGAATTCCAGGTGCTCCCATACCGTTAACATATCATACAGGGCCGGAATCTCAGGAATATATCCCAGCTCTCTTTTTGCCTGTAATGATTTATTTTCATTTCCGTTAATTAAGATGCTTCCATCGAATTTTAGCAATCCGGCAATGCATTTGATTATTGTAGATTTGCCGGCTCCGTTCGGTCCGAGAAGAACAGAAATCTCCTGTGGATTAATTTGGAAACTGATCTGATCGTTGGCAATCAGCTTACCATATTTCTTTGTTACATTACTCACTGATAACATTATTACTACCCCCATCACCTAAGTATAATTGGTTATTTTAGACTTTTTTAAGTATACTATAATTCCCATCATCTTGAAATACTTTTTCCATAATTTTAATGTTTTTATAATAATAAACATATGATACAGAACGCCGACCCAAGAATAATGAGTCAGCTCTTCACAAAAAAATTGCCCTGGATGCACAAATGCATCGGGGCAACTATTTATATATGTTCCAGATATTTCTTAGCCAAGATAATATCTTCTCTCATCTTAATAATCAGCTCTTCAATCGAGTCAAATTTTAGTTCTGTACGAATGTAATAGAAAAGCTCTATCTCGATCATCTCTCCATACAAATCTCCGTCATAGTCAAAGATAAAGGTCTCAACACCAATAAATTCTTCTTCTCCTACGGTTGGTTTATAACCAATGTTCGTAACACTGCCATGGTATTTGCCATCAATTAAGGTCTTTGATACATAGACTCCGCAAGGTGGCAGGAGCTTTGAAGTAGAGGGAATGAGGTTCGTTGTAGGCATTCCAATGGTACGTCCGATTCTTCTGCCATGTAATACTTCCCCTCGAATAGAATAGGGCTTACCAAGCATTGCATTGGCAGACTCGATATCTCCCTGTTTGAGCGCTTTGCGAATCACTGAGCTGCTGATCACTTCGTTCTTCCAGGTTCTTTTCTCACAATCGATCACCTGATAGCCATAGACCGCTGCTCTTTGCTTAAGAAAAGCAACATCACCTGATGCATGATAGCCAAAACGAAAGTCCTTACCGACTACAATCACCTTCACATCCAGCTTCTTAACCAGTATCTCGCTGATGAAATCCTCTGGCTCCATTGATCTGGTTTCCTCGGTAAAGGGATAAGAAATAAGAACATCAATACCGGAGTGATTTAGCTTAGCAACCTTTTCCTCCTCGGTATAGATGAGTTCAAATTCTTTATCGGAGAAGAGATTGCCCGGATGCATCAAGAAGCTAAACATTACAGCTGTCAAGCCTTGATTCTTATATGAGATCACCCGATCGATCAGTTCTTGATGTCCCAGGTGAAGACCATCAAATTTGCCAAGAGTGACCACTGTGTTTTTATAAATAAACTCTGTATTTCCAGCTATATATTCCATAACAATCTCCATTCTGACACTATACACCTGCACAGCATGAATTTATGCCTACCCTTTGGGTTAGTTTGTGCTAAGTACGTCATATGCACTTTGATGACGCAGGCACAAACTTGGCAGCGCAAATTTATTTACATTATTGTAGGAACATTTTCTTTGGTTTAAACAAACCGTCCTCACGGTGATACGAATAGAGTCCGATAAAATGCTCCTCAGAATCATACACCCGAACCGTATCGGTTAAATCCTCGAGTTTCATAGGAAGGATATGTTCCGTGGTAAATAGATTGCCATTGTATATTAATTTATGATATTCGCTTACCACAATCAGTTTTGAATAATGAGAAAACATCTCTTCGATAGTTACAATATGGGATTGAAGCTTGTCCTCACGAACGAGTTCTTCGATTTCTGACAGCTTCTTTGCCTCCTCCAGTGAAAAGGCTCCAACCCGGGTTCGAATCAGGCTCTTCATCGTTGCTCCGCAACCGAGAGACTCTCCAATATCATGAAGCAGCGTACGGATATAGGTTCCTTTTCCGCACTCCACCAATACCGTGAATTCTTGTTCGGTTTCGTTGTAATTCAGCAAACGGATATCACGTATGATCACTCTGCGTCTCTCCCGCTCGATTTCCTTCCCCTGTCTTGCCAGTTCATACAGTTTCTTTCCGTCCACCTTAATTGCAGAATACATAGGCGGCAGTTGAAGGTATTCCCCTATGTAGCTATTAATTACTGATGCAAGCTCCGATAGATTAGTATTTACTTCAGACGTCTTAATGACAGTACCGGTAAGGTCCTGTGTATCTGTCGTAACTCCCAACTTGCATTCTGCCAGGTAGGTTTTATCTTTATCAGTAATCAGATCGACGAGCTTTGTCGCCTTCCCGACACATACCGGTAAGACTCCTTCCGCATCGGGATCCAGTGTTCCTGTATGTCCTATTTTTTTCATCTTTAAGATACCTCTCATTTTAGCAACAACATCGTGAGAGGTATATCCTTTTTCTTTATATACATTGATTATTCCATCAAACAATTGTCAGCACCCCTTATCAAAGCCGGTCATTTTATCCTTCGATTTCTTTTAATTGTGCTTCGATATGAGCGGTTAAATTATTAATAACATCATGTACAGAGCCACGCATCGTACAGCCGGCAGCCTTGATATGTCCGCCGCCACCGAAGTATACCGCGATCTTACTTACATTCATCTCACCATTGGACCTCATACTCACTTTATATTCATGAAGATCGGTCTCGTAGATAAAGATAGCAACCTCGGTTCCTTTCGTTACACGTAATTGATCTATGATTCCGTCCAGGTCAGCCGTCGTTGCCTCATAAAAATCAAGCATTCTTCGGCTCAGGGATGCAAATACTACTTTCCCTCCCAGCACAAGCATGCTTTCCATAAGGCAGCGTCCTAATATCTGATTCTGCATATAAGTCTTTGCATAAAAGGATTCATCGATCAGGGAAGAGAAATCGATTCCCTTCGAGATTAATTTACCTGCGATATTCATTGTCTTCTCCGAGGTATTACTATGCTTGAATACACCGGTATCATGAATGAGTCCAACATATAGCGCTGCGGCAATATCCTTCGTAACCTCTTCCTCTTCCATCAATGTAAATAAAACCTCACAGGTCGAGGAAGCATCAGCCACCACATGGTTCACCGTGGTGGTCAATGTTGATCGTTTTCTTAGCTTTATTATAAAAACTTAATGCATTGCCTAGTCGGTCCAAACTTCCGCAGTCCAATGAAATAAAGGTATCATAGGTCTCTTCGGTATCATAAGAATGTCTGATTGCCTCGACACCCGCTAAGATCCGGAATTCATTACCAAAGGGTTCAAGATACACATCTACCTTCTCCAAACCAAGCTTCTCCATGTTCTGACTAAGATACAAGTAGAGAGCAGTACAAGAACCGATACAGTCCCCGTCCGGTCTGATATGTCCGGCTATTACTATTCTTTTTGCACCCATTACTTCTGCATTAATCTTATTCATAGGCTATTATCCTCTTCTTAGAGAAGATTAATCTTCTCTGTCTGCGTCATCTTCTGTGTCATCCTCATCATCGTCGGAGTCACTCGTATCATCATCTGAATCATCTGAATCACTCGCATCATCGTCCTCATCTTCGGTCAGTTCCTCGTCCGAATGTATGGATTTTCTATTCACTTCATCAATCAGCTTTGACATGTGTACACCGTATTCGATGGAGCTATCAATGATAAAGGTCAGCTCCGGGGTGTTTCTAAGGTTCAACGTTTTTGCCAATTGTCCTCGCATAAAGGATGCTGCACTCTTTAACCCTTTGCGAGTTGCTTCCTTCGACTCATCGTCTCCCAGAACACTGATATATACCTTGGCTGTCTTTAAGTCCGGTGCTACTTCAACTGCAACTACACTAGTCATCGGATTGATTCTTGGATCCTTGATCTCCCGACTGATTAATGTACTTAACACTTTTTGTACTTCACCGTTTATTCTGGTGTTTTTAATACTGTTTTTTCTCATATAACCTCCATACTGCCTCTTCGAAGCAGTTTAAAGTCCCGTAAGAATCAGGAGATTGCACCAAAATACAAACATCCTGATTCTTCGATTAGTTCCAATACCGGATGCCTTAAAGGTCATTCGAATATCTGCATGGCCGATGATACGTTCCTCAAATACCGGATCTAACATACCCTTCATGGCTGCCTCGATATCATTGATTGCATTGTAAATGACACGATATAGCTTAACATCAACCTTTTCACGGTCCGCTGTCTCTTTTGCTGCATTATCCGGTTTCACATTAAAACCGATGATAATCGCATTGGAGGTACTTGCGAGAATTACGTCAGATTCATTGATTGCACCAACACCACCATGAAGAATGCGTACTGCAACCTCTTTATTACTAAGCTTTAATAAGCTTTGCTTCATTGCTTCAACAGAACCTTGAACATCCGCTTTAATGATCAGATTAAGCTCCTTAATATTACCAGCCTGGATCTGTGAGAATAGACCATCCAAGGATAATTTTGCTTTCGTATCTGCAAGCAGTCTTTCCTTACTTTGTGAAAGATATGCATCCGCAATCGTTCTTGCTTCTTTTTCACTGCTGGTAGCAAGTAAAGTCTCACCTGCATCCGGTACTTCATTTAAGCCTAGGATCTCAACAGGGGTGGAAGGTGTCGCTTCTTTTACTCTTCTTCCCTTATCATCATTCATAGCACGAACCTTACCAAAGGATGAGCCAACTGCAACACTATCACCGACACGAAGGGTACCCTTCTGCACGAGAATTGTAGCTACCGGACCTCTGCCCTTATCAAGCTCTGCTTCTATTACGATACCTCTTGCATTACGATCCGGATTTGCCTTCAATTCACCTATTTCTGCTGTCAGAAGAATCATCTCAAGTAGCTGACTGATACCTTCCTTCGTATGTGCTGAAACCGGAACGAAGATGGTGTCGCCACCCCAATCCTCTGCAACTAATTCATATTCGGTAAGTTCTTGCTTAACACGTTCAATATTCGCACTTGGTTTATCAATTTTGTTGATAGCAACGATGATTTGTACTCCGGCAGCCTTAGCATGATTGATTGCTTCGATTGTCTGAGGCATAACACCATCATCTGCTGCTACAACTAAGATTGCAATATCCGTTGATTTAGCACCACGTTTACGCATCGCTGTGAAGGCTTCATGTCCCGGCGTGTCAAGGAAGGTGATTTTCTCTCCGTTTGATTCAACGACATAAGCACCGATA
>JAGFXQ010000277.1 GCA_017861355.1 Bacillota bacterium | reverse complement strand
GGAGGAACAAATGAAACAGAATACATCTCAGATTAGCAATCCGGCGGATGCCAATCAGATCACCCGCGAATATTTTGATTCCTTGTTAATTGAAATGCGCCATATAGATTCAGTGCTTCCGGACACGACCTTACAGTTATATGGTGAGACCTTCTCTACACCGGTTATGACAGCAGCATTATCGCATCTGAATAACTGTCATCCGAATGGTATGGTGGAGATGGCAAAGGGTGCGGCAGCAGCGAACGCAGTAATGTGGACAGGTATGGGTGAGGAATCCGAGCTGGAAGGAATTACTGCGACCGGGGCTAGAACAATCAAGATTATTAAGCCCCATGCGGACAATAATAATATCTATCGGAAACTGGAGCATGCCGAAAGCTGTGGTTGCTTTGCAGTAGGGATGGATATCGATCATGCATATAATAGCAGAGGTCAGTATGATACAGTATTAGGTCTCCCTATGACCGGCAAGACACTGGATGAAATCAAAGATTTTGTTAAAGCAACGAAGCTTCCCTTTGTTATTAAGGGGGTACTCAGTGAACAGGACACCTACAAATGTCTCGAAGCGGGGGTAAAGGGTATTGTGATTTCCCATCACCATGGAATTCAGAATTATGCGATTCCACCACTTAGGATATTACCTAAGATAGTAAAGGTTGTAGATAACACCATTCCGATCTTTGTTGATTGCGGGATTACTAACGGAATGGATGTCTTCAAGGCGCTAGCTCTCGGAGCAACTGCGGTATGTGTTGGACGTGAGTTGATGACTTCCCTAAGCGAAAGCGGTGCGGAAGGGGTCAAGAAGAGAATTCATGAGATATCTGATGAGATGGCCGGAGCGATGGCACGTACCTGTTCCCCGGATATCAGACAGATTGATCCTACTGTGATATGGAATAGATAGAAATTATACAGGAGTCTGCAAATTAAGGAGTATATTTGCAGGCTCCTTCACAGTCATAAGCGAGTAGTCTATATAAACTTAAAAATTATTAATTAATTTGAAAATTATACGATAATCAGTTGATATTTATTTAACTATGTCGTATAATGTAGAAAAGTTGTTGTAAATAGCAAACTTACCGAAAGATAAGGACGCAAAGCTGTGAATCTAAGGTATTAACTAAGATCGTCCAGTTACCGAAACAAGAAGTAAACATGGGATTTTCTTCTTTTTGCTGTGGTTATGATACCACAGTTCTTTTCTGTGACAGATATGTTACTCCATAGCCGATTCCCCACAACCAACGATGCTTACCAGAGGAACTTCTGAGATACTACTCAGAGGCATATTTTATTGCGTAAGTTCTAGCAGTAATACAAAAGATTAATACACTCGAACTATTGACATGTACATCAAAAAAAGGAGAAATCAGAAGCATGAAATTATCAAACAGAATAGCGCTATTTGTTGGAGTTCTAGTTTTATTGGTTGCAGGTGGCCTTGGTGCTATCTCACTGGTACTTAGCTATAACACGGCATATAAAGCAGTAGAGAATGGGTTAGAAGAAGCAGCTCTTCAGGGAGCCAACTATACGAATGCAAGGTTACAAATGCGTACTGAGGTACTGGAGCAGGTTGCAGGTCGAATCGGTGATATGACCCAAGAGGAACAAATGACATACCTTGCGAATGAGGCAAAAAATCTTGGCTATATCGATATGGCAATCGTGAATAAGGATGGAATAGCTAAATATGCAATTGGTGGGGAAGAAGCAGATCTTCACGAACGTGAATATGTTCAAAAAGCATTAGGCGGAAAAGCATGTTTCTCAGATGTTATCGTGAGTAAGGTAACCGGTGGTACCGTTATAATGTATGCCGCTCCCATCAAATCCGGTGATGAGGTGACCGGTGTCCTGATTGGAAGAAGAGACGGATCAGCTTTAACTGATGTTATCACTCAGATGCAGTTTGGCGAAAATGGCAGGGCATTTGTCTTGGGCAACGACGGAACCTTCTATGCTCACGAGAATACAGAATTAGTTATGACCCAGCGTAATGTATTAAAGGATGTAGAAGAAAAAGGAGATTTTCAAGAGTTTGGTGCTCGTTTTGATGAATTCCGAGTTAGCAAAGAAGGAAACATCAGTTACAGTATCATGGGAGAAAAGATGGTTGCTTCTTTAGTTGCGATACCGAATACAGATTGGGTACTGGGATTAGCAGCACCGGAGAGTCAGGTGACCAAAGATCTGAAAACCATGAATATATTATTGGGAGCTGTTTCGTTATTTTTCATTGCTTTAGGTATTGGATTAGCACTTTTCTTAGGAAAGTCAATATCGAATCCAATCACAGGTGTGGTAGATATACTTAACAATATGTCTATGTATGATATGACTACTGAGAATAACCATAAAGCAGAGAAATACACGAAGAGATCGGATGAAATCGGAATCATGGCGAAGGCATCCCTTGTATTGCAGGATAATCTTAGAACGTTGATTGAAAATATTGCATTGTCATCGGAACATATCGCCGCTTCCTCAGAGGAATTAACGGCAACCTGCCAACAGGCCGCTCTTTCTGCAAATGAAGTAGCAGTAGCTGTTCAGGATATTGCTTCCGGAGCTTCGGATCAGGCGAGTGATACAGAGAAGGGTGCCGGAGAGGTTGAGATTCTCGGAGACTTAATCGAGAAGGATCAAATACTTATCAAGAAGCTGAATGAGTTAGCGAATGAAGTCGAGAGCTTAAAGAGCGAAGGCTTGGAAGTACTGGAGGTATTGGTAGATAAGACTGATCTGACCAATAAGACAGCAACTGAGGTTCGCGGTGTTATCTTGGAGACCAATGATAGCGCGAATAAGATTGAGACTGCCAGCCAGATGATCTTAAATATTGCAAGCCAGACCAATCTGTTAGCATTGAATGCGGCTATTGAAGCTGCAAGAGCTGGAGAACAAGGACGAGGCTTTGCAGTAGTAGCAGATGAGATAAGAAAATTAGCAGAGCAGACGAACCGGTTTACAAATGAGATCGTGAAAGACATTGAAGAGCTGACCGGTAAGAGCCAGTACGCAGTAAAAGCGATGGCGGAGGTTGGTGAGAATCTGGAAGAACAGACCAGCAGTGTAAATATTACACATATCAAATTTGAAGGAATTGCTGCTGCAATCGAAAATCTGAAAATATCAATCGGACATTTGAATCAACAAAGTAAGGAAATGGGCAATAAGAAAGATGAGATCGTTGGTATCATTGAGAATTTATCCGCTATCTCAGAAGAAAACGCTGCAGGTACGGAAGAAGCTACTGCATCTATTGAGGAGCAGACTGCTTCCATGAATGACATTGCAAGCAATAGCGAGAGCCTTTCCGGATTAGCAGAAGAGATGCAGAAGTCCATTTCGAAGTTTAAAATGTAATTGATGATCAAGATCCGGCGGGAATCCATTCGGGTATTATATTGGTGGATCTCTGTTCAGAATAGAATATGATTAGAAGGCCGGGGTGCTTTAGAACCCCGGCCTTCTATGTATGCGTCAAGTAATGGCGCAATTTTAGTGGTTTACAACAACTGAAGCAGACAATTCATACTTGGCTTTCTAACGAAGCAAAGTAAGGATGCTTTGTGAGTTCTCATTTGCCTGAGAAAGCATTGCCTGCCCAACCTGTTCCAGAATTGAAGCTTTAGAAAATTCTACCATAGCCTTAGCCATATCGGTATCTCGAATTCTGCTCTCTGCATTTTGCAGATTCTCTGCAGTATTATCCAGGTTAGAGATCACATGCTCTAATCTGTTTTGATATGCACCCAGATTGGAGCGGATTGAGGATACGGCTTTGATTGCATCGTCACAACTCTTGATCGCTACAGACGCATTCGCATAACTAGACAAAGATAAATTGTTCACACCGAGTGCAGTCGAACTGATTTCATCAATAGAGAGGATCATGGACTGATCCTTGTTTGCTCCGATTTGAAGAGTGATTCCTTGCGGAACTTTATCTGAATCCCACTGAATGTTAATGGTTGATCCGGCACCGAGGGTCAGTGAAGTAGAGGCTCCACTTGGCATAACCGCTGATCCGCTATTCGGTATAACATCGGAAGATAAGGCATCTGGAGTCCCAATGGGGTCGGCCTTCCCATCCGAGATATCGATGTTGCATTCTGTGAGCAGAAAACCCGGAAAGGTATTTGCATTAAAAGCATCATTTGCAGCTTTCTTAAAACCACTGATAAAATCTTCATAGGTTGGGGCAGGGGTGTATTTTGCTACTAGATCACGAAAAGTTTCATCCGTTTGATCCATCTCTGCAAGCATTGTCTTGAAACTGCCGGAGAGATTTGATTCCACTTGGTTGTACAGATAGCTGGTAGCAAGATATCCGACAGTATAGGTCTCGTAGCCACCTTGATTATTAAGAAAATCAAAGCTCTGAATTCCATTATTTATATAAGAATAATCAGTGATTTTAGCGATTTCGTAAGCACTGTATCTGGTATCACTGGCACCGTTGACGGCCTCAGCAAGCCCTTCGATGAACCAGTTGTCCGGCGCAGCCTTCCAGGATACATTATCAAACATATATTGATGTACCAGCTCATGAGTAATAACACGGTCAGCTGCGATATTGCCGATTGTCGGACCATCGGTTCCCTGATAGGGTATTCCATCGGTCAGGTATTTTGTGTTGATATCGAGGGTAAAGCTATCCCCGAGATACCAGCCTGACATAGAAGCGATATAATTATTGTTACTCTTGGTAAAGGTGACGGAAAGATTTGTCCCGGATTCCAGCGTCCAGCCTAAGGAGCTCTCAATCTTCTTGGCAGCATCGTTAAGCCAGGAGCCATTCAGCCAGCTGATGAATTTATTCTTCTCCGTCTGGCTGAGACCGGAGGAACTACAGGAGCCATCCAGAATTTTCTTTGAATTGAATTCGGTATCACCGCCAATTCTGTCGATCTCCTTCACTAATTCATTCAACTC
>JAGFXQ010000276.1 GCA_017861355.1 Bacillota bacterium | reverse complement strand
TATCAAACTGTTCCGCATCAGCTCAGATCTGATTCCCTTTGGGTCTCACCCGGTGAATACGATTACCTGGTGGCACGATTATCAGGATCACTTTGAGAGGTTGGGGGATAAGATAAAGAAGGCCGGAATAAGGGTGTCAATGCATCCGGGGCAATATACCGTATTGAATTCGAAGAATCCGGAGGTCGTAGATAAAGCTGTTCTGGAATTGCAATATCATGCTAGACTTTTAGACACACTTGGAGTGGATCAGTCCCATAAGCTGATACTTCATATTGGCGGTGTATATGGTAATAAAGCAGAGGCGGCGAGTAATTTCATCGGAGCTTATCGTAATCTTCCGGAGGAGGTAAAGCGTCGGCTTATCATTGAGAATGATGATCGAAGCTTTACAATTGAAGATGTATTGCAGATTTCAGAGGTATGCGGCGCTCCGGTTGTCTTTGATAATCTTCACCATCATATCAATCCTCCGATGGAACAATGTACGGATTATGAATGGATTTTACGTTGCCGTCAGACCTGGACGAGTATGGATGGAAAGCAGAAGATACATTATTCACAGCAGAAGGAACAGGCATTACCCGGAAGTCATTCGGATACGATCTTTATAGACTCATTTCTGGAATATTATCAGCAAATTGTAGAACTTGCACCGGATATTATGCTGGAGGTCAAGGATAAGAATCTCTCTGCAGTTAAGTGTAATCATGTTCTGCAGGCAGAAGCTACTGGAAAACAGCTTGAGGTTGAATGGGCAAGATACAAGTATTATGTATTAAGTAAGGATGCGAGAGCATACCAATCAATCCGAGAGCTTCTGAAGGACAAGGATGCTCCTGTTGCAAAGGAATTCCACCGTATCGTAGAGAATTCGCTTTTATTACCCGAGAATCCCGGCGCACAGGTGAATGCTGCTCAGCATGTATGGGGATATTTCAGTAAGGATAGCACCTTATCGGAAAAGAAGCGTTATGAAACTCTTATGGAGGATTACACACAGGGAAAAATCTCAATCAATCTTGTAAAGAACCATTTACTTAAATGTGCTACCGCCCGTCAACAAGATTATCTGATACACTCCCTATATTTTTATCTGTAATACAGGTTGAATATCTTGGTGCAATTTGATAGTATGTAGAAGATATATTTGGAAATTAGAGCCATGCTCTTACGCTGGATAATGTTGTTTGGAAGGAAAGGAAGATCACATGAATACTTGCATATTTGACTTGGACGGAACCTTATTACCCATGCCGGATCAAGAGCTATTCTTAAACACCTATTTTAAAGCATTAGCAACAAAGTTTGTTCCCCATGGATTAGATCCCAAGAAACTGATTAATGCAGTATGGATTGGTACTAAGGCAATGATAGAGAATGATGGAACGATGACAAATGAACAACGCTTTTGGACTGTATTTTCATCCGTCATGGGAGAGGAAGCCAGGCAAATGGAACCGCTCTTCGATGAGTTTTATAAGAAAGAATTCCATCAAGCGAGAAGTACGACCATAACTCATCCTTATGCAAAGGAATGCATTCACCTATTGAAGAGAAAAGGCTATACTATAGCTCTTGCAACGAATCCGTTATTTCCTAAAGTGGCTACCTATACCAGATTGAACTGGGCCGGACTGGAACCGGAGGATTTTGACTGGATCACGACATATGAGAACAGTTCCTTCTGTAAACCCAATCTGGACTATTACCGTGAGGTGATCAGAAATATTGGGAAGAATGCCGAGGAATGTATCATGATTGGCAATGATGTGAAAGAGGATATGTGTGCTGCAGGACTTGGAATGGATACCTATCTGTTGAAGGATTGTCTCATCTGCCCGGAAGAAACTGATATCTCAAATTATCAGCAGGGTAACTTCGACGAGCTGTTATCCTTCCTGACTGACTTACCGGAGATAGCTGGATCAAGATAAAAGAAAGAAATCTTGGAGGTGTGAATATGAAGACGACGATTTATTATTTTACCGGTACCGGTAATTCTCTAAAGGTTGCCAAGGAACTGGCAGCTCAGATACCGGAGAGTGAGCTGGTCCGAATTCATAAGGCCAGTATCAAACAGTTGAAAGAAGCACCCAGCGGACGAATAGGATTTATATTCCCGGTATATTATTATGGAATGCCAAAGTTGATGGCAGAGTTTGTAAAGCAATTGTCAATGAAAGAGAACTCCTATGTATTTGCTGCAATCACCTGTGGTGGTTCTGTCGGACCTGCTATGTGGCAGTTAAAGCATCGGATAGAAGAAAAAGGGCTGAAATTATCAGCAAGCTATAGTATTATCATGCCGGATAATTATATTGTATTTTATAATCCTCCTACACCTGAAGTTACCGAGAAGCTATTCAAAGCGCAGGAGGAAATTACACGAGAGATAGCAATTACTGTAGTAGCGGACAGAGAACAGAAATTTGAGGAGAAGACGGGCATGATTGCTAAGATCTTCGGTCCTGTAGCGGCAAGAACCTTCCAGCCTAGGAACCGCGATCGGCACTTTTGGCTGGAGGATACATGCAATGGATGTGGAATCTGTGCAAAAATATGTCCGGCAGAGAACATCAGTTATAAGGATAGCAGACCCATCTGGCTACATCAATGCGAGCAATGCTTTGCCTGTATTCATTCTTGTCCGAAGAAGTCAATTCAATATAAAAAAGGTACTCTGACGAAGAGACGATATCATAATCCCGGGATAAAGCTTCCGGAATTATATATGACCAAGGATTAAGAAGGGAAGCATCGCTGTCCATACCAAGTGAGATAGATTGACCAGTGTATAGATCGATAAGGATATGTTGACGGCAATATTCGATATTCTGAGCTGCTCGTCATCGCCTGTTTTCGAAGTATGATACACATACCCAAGTAAAAAGGCGGGAAATATAACCTTTAGAAGAATGCAGATCAACGGATGATCCACTGCACTCACCATAAACAGGTTCATTTCGGTGAAATATCCGGTTTGAAGCAGTAAAAGAGTAAAAAGTATATCCGTAAGATTAAGTACATAGAGTAGAATATATTTCTTCTTAAGCAGAAGAAGATCATAATTTTTAATAAATAATAGCATAAATACACCTCCTTGATTTCATTATTGCCAGATAAATGGCAATTAATCAGGGAGGCTTTTTTAATCTCGAATGGGAAAATAAAGAGTTTGAAAATATACCTGAAATGAAGCAGATGTTTTGAATGTATATTAAATATGCACAAATATTCTAAATATATTGAGAATAAAGATGATTTAATATATAATATAGTTATAGAAGGTGAAAGAAGGTGCATTATGGAAAATGAACCTCAGAAAAAAATGAAGAGAACCTTGAAGACGTCTGATAAGACGCCCAATACTACAAGTGGAAGAAAAAATCTGTTTCGGTCAGCAATCGAGAACTCACCCAGCGGATTTGCACTTCTTAAGGCAATCAGTGACCAGAACGCCAATATGGATTATCTGATCTTTGTCGAAGTGAATCAAAGCTTTGCAAAAATTATAAAGAAGGATATATCCGAAATTATCGGAAGTAAAGTCGGGGATTTACTTCCTTTTATGAAGCGAACAAAGGAGAACTGGGTTAGCTATATTAATCAGGTACTTCGTAATCAGAAGAACCTTGAGTTTCGTCATTTTTATGAAGATAAATGGTTTAAAACCACTATTTTTTCACCTAGTCGAGACCACATTATTATTGAGATGCAGGACACTACGGAAGAGATGAACCAGCTGATCAAATATGAGAATTTCTTTCTGCTGAATTTGGATTTACTTTGCATTGGTGATCGGAAAGGCAGACTTTTGCAGATTAACCGTGAATGGAGTGTTGTCCTGGGTTATACTATGGAAGAGCTGGAAAGCATGAATGTGTTTCAGCTGATCCATCCTTCGGATCGGGCAAAGATTCTGGATCAATTGAATCATTTGGATATCAATTCAGAAATATTACATTTTACAGCCCAATTCACGAGAAAGGATGGAAATTACCGGTATATCGAATGCAAATGCCATCTTCAAGGAGAATTTGTCTATGTCGCTGCTCGGGATATCACCGAACACAAAGAACGAGAAGAAGCTCTTCGGATCAGCGAATCTAAATATCGCCTATTAGCAGAGGCCACTTCAGATGCGATCTGGGTGTATAATCTTTCCAGGGATCAATTCACTTATGTGAGTCCTTCCATGCAGACATTACGAGGTTTTAGTGTTGACGAGACACTACTGCAGAGATTGCAGGATATGGTTGCTCCGGAAGCATATCCAATGTTAAAGGATGCTCTAAATAATATTATGGATGAATTCTTGAAGGATCCATCCAAAGCAACAGGAGCTATGATTGAGACACAACTTGTATGTAAAAACGGAAGTGCCATCTGGAGCGAGATATCGGCTAGACTCCGCTATAATCATAACGGTGAGATAGAAATAGTCGGGATCAGCAGAAATATAGAGAAAAGAAAGAATTATGAGAATGAAGTTCTCTATCTAAGTTATCATGATCAATTAACTGGATTATATAATCGCAGATTCTACGAAGAAGAACTGATTCGGATTAACAACGAACTAAATTATCCCATCACTCTGGTGATGGCAGATGTCAATGGACTAAAGCTGACTAACGATGCTTTTGGCCATGTATTCGGAGATCGGTTATTAATCACCTTCGCAAACGTATTGAAGAAGGAATGCAGAGTGGATGACATCTGTGCAAGGATTGGAGGAGATGAATTTGTCATTCTGCTCCCCCGAACAAATGCAATACAAGCCGAGAAAATCGTGGATCGGATTCAAGAATGTCTTAAGAATATCAAGGTTGAGAATGTTAATCTGAGTGTATCCTTTGGCTGGAAGACAAAATTCAAAGTCAGCGAGGAATTTGACGAGATCTATAAGCAGGCTGAAGATGCAATGTATCGTAGAAAACTGTTGGTTGGTAAGAG
>JAGFXQ010000275.1 GCA_017861355.1 Bacillota bacterium | reverse complement strand
TGCCTCTGTAGCTTATATGTTTTCTTCAGGTCTAAGTCCGAATAGGACAATGCCCGAAGTGCCATTCTCATCGCTTTATTGATTGCCATAAGTACCTCCGTACTATGTTCAAATATCCATGAAATATCAAGAATCACTGCATAATCATTCTACTCAAGATGGATATAAAAGTCAAACAAATCCGATACCGTGTGTCATGACACTAAGTACGAAACATTTCGTACCAACCACACCGGGTATAGTCTTTATATTCACTAATGACTATCTATATGTTATACTAAAGCGTAGTGAACATAGGATGAGCTTGCTCAGTCCTATGCGAACGGAGCTGACGATCATGAATACGTACTATATTCATGATATACGAATGGCGTAGCGAGCATAGGATAAGCTTGCTTAATCCTATACAAACGGAGCTGACGATCATGAATATGCTTTATATTCATGATATACTACATGAAGAAGTCGAGTATTCGACATTTCCGAAAGCCCGGCAAAGTACTATAATATTCAAAAATGGAGGTAAGCACAAATGTATTATAAACAATATGGCAATACGAATATGAAGGTTTCCGCAGTCGGTATGGGAACCATGCGATATGATGATGAAGATGTAAAAGCAGGTAATTTTGCAAAATGCTCTGAGGTAGTATTATACGCTCATGAAAAGGGAATTAATTTCTTTGACTCAGCTCCCTTCTACTGCAATGATAAGAGTGAAGAGATCACCGGCTTGGCATTATCCCAATTACCCCGAGACAGCTTCTACATATCCTCCAAGGTAAATATTGGCTCTTATGGCGGTGATTTCACACCGGATGCATTCCGTCAGAGATTAGAGACTTCCTTAACCAGATTAAAGGTGGATTCCCTGGATTTCTATTATCTGTGGTGTCTCTTGGATCTGGAATCCTTCCATAAGCAGTTCGATCTCATGTACAGCTCCTTCGAGAAGGCTAAGTCAGAGGGTCTGATTAAGAATATAACTTTCTCTTCCCACATGCAGGGCGACCAATTAGAGGATGTTGTCAACACCAATGCTTTCAAGGGAATGTTAATTGGTTACAATCCTCTGAATTACCGCTTCCGCCAGGCAGGCATCAGCGCTGCTCATAAGAACGGTATGGGTATTGTCGTTATGAATCCTCTCGGTGGTGGTCTGATCCCCAGTAACCCCGAGGTGTTCCGTTATCTGACCGAAGGCACCGATCTCAATGTTGCTCAGGCCGCTTTACGTTTCGTAGCTTCTCATAAGGAGATCTCCGTAGCATTATGCGGCTGCACCACCAAGGAACATGTGGATGATGCTGTCCGCTCTGTTGAGAACCTGGTAGAAAGACCGGCTGCTGATATCTATCATGAATACGAGACCAAAGGTATGGCTCTGAATAATCTCTGCACCGGCTGTGGCTACTGTAAGCACTGCCCTGTGGATATTGATATTCCTAAGTTCATGGATGCTTACAATGAGAAGATCCTCGGTAACAGCATATCGGATCGTTTGAAGGGGCACTGGGGCATCTCGAACAAGCTGGCCGCAGAATGCATCAAGTGTGGACAATGTGAAACACTTTGTACCCAGCACCTTCCGATTATAGATCGTCTTGAGGAAATTGCAGCAATCTCTGCATCGTAAACAGCTACTCCGTCATACAGATCATAACCATAAAGTAAATAAGGCTGTCGTACCGGCGATTTGGATCGCAGTACGACAGCCTTATTTTGAGTAATATAAGCTTCCCAGCCAAAGCTGTAAAGCGTGTATAAACAGAGGATAAGCCAACTTTTGCAAGTTGGCTTATGGGGAGGGAGGAGATTTATGAAAAATTTCTATGTTAAGTGGTTATAAGCTATATTAGGTAACTCTGTTAATTGTTCTTCTATTCTATAATCAAAGTATAATCTGTATTTATGGAGAAGGTATTAACGTTTCGTGAACATTTTAAAAACATTTCCCGCTAATTATGTCGTAATAAATGAACAAAAGAAAAAACGCAGTTTTTGCTTGCAAATTCAGGAATATACGATACAATATAAATGGTATTTATATAAATGATTAGGAAGTTTTCAGGAGGTTTTTCATGATACAGGCAAGTAATGTAACATTACGATTAGGAAAGCGTGCTCTGTTCGAGGATGTAAACATTAAGTTTACCGAGGGCAACTGCTACGGCTTAATTGGTGCCAATGGTGCCGGTAAGTCAACCTTTCTCAAGATATTAAATGGGCAAATTGAGCCCAGCAAGGGTGACGTTATCATCACTCCGGGACAGAGATTATCCTTCTTACAGCAGGATCACTTCAAATATGATGCACTTCAGGTTCTTGATACTGTCATCATGGGAAACAAACGCCTCTATGAGATTATGAAGGAAAAAGAAATTGTTTATGCTAAAGAGGATTTTACAGAGGAAGACGGAATCCGCGCAAGTGAGCTGGAAGGTGAATTCGCAGCAATGGATGGATGGGAATCCGAATCAAATGCCGCATCCTTATTAAACGGACTTGGCATAGAAACCGATCTTCACTATAAGCAGATGAGCGAATTAAACGGAGGTGACAAGGTAAAGGTACTTCTTGCACAGGCACTCTTTGGCAATCCGGATATCCTCTTGCTCGATGAGCCTACCAACCATTTGGATTTGGAAGCGATCCGCTGGTTAGAGGAGTTCTTAATTAACTTTGAAAACACAGTCATTGTAGTATCCCATGACCGTTATTTCTTAAATAAGGTATGTACTCATATCGCAGATATTGATTATGCTAAGATTCAGCTTTATTCCGGTAACTATGATTTCTGGTATGAATCAAGCCAGTTAATGGTGAAGCAGATGAAGGAAGCGAACAAGAAGAAGGAAGAGAAAATCAAGGAACTGCAGGATTTCATCCAACGCTTCAGCGCCAACGCTTCCAAATCCAAGCAGGCTACCTCCAGAAAGAAAGCACTTGAGAAGATCGAGCTGGATGATATCCGACCCTCAAGCAGAAAGTACCCCTACATCGACTTCAGACCCAGTCGTGAAATCGGTAATGAAGTTCTTACCGTCGAGAACCTGTCTAAGACCGTGGACGGAGTAAAGGTACTGGATAAGATCTCCTTTATCGTCGGCAAAGAGGATATGATCGCTTTCGTGGGACCCAACACTCAGGCAACTACATTACTATTTAAAATTCTCTCCGGTGAAGTTGAACCGGATGAAGGTTCCTACAAGTGGGGTATCACTACTAACGTTTCCTACTTCCCGAAGGATAATACCAAGCTGTTCTCCGGAGACGAAACCATTGTAGATTTCTTAATGCCCTTCTCCCCGGAAAAGGATGTCACCTACGTTCGTGGCTTCATGGGAAGAATGCTTTTTGCCGGTGAAGAAGGCTCCAAGAAGGTTAATATATTATCCGGTGGAGAAAGAGTCCGTGTTCTCCTCTCAAAGATGATGATTGCCGGCGCAAATGTATTGATCTTAGACGAGCCCACCAACCATTTGGACATGGAATCAATCACCGCATTAAATAATGGTTTAATCAAGTTCCCGGGAGTTGCTTTGTTTACCTCCCCTGATCATCAGTTCATTCAGACCACAGCGAACCGTATTATGGAAATCTATAGTGGTCACTTGATTGATAAGATTACAACCTATGATGAGTATCTGGATAGTGATGAGCAAGCTAGAAAGAGACAAATCAGTCAGTTTGATGCTGAGGATGAGGATTCAGAAGAATAAGACACGCAGGAAGCCAATCAAATTATTTCAGAGGCTCCTAACACTCTATGTGAACGAAGTTAATTCTTTAGTAATAAATTATCCTGTTATAAACAAATATTAAAGGGATGCTGCAAGACACGAACATCATTCAATATCACTTATATCTTATGATATATCGCATTGTTTGAAGTTTATGTCCGGTAACATCCCTTTTTTATTGAGACTAGGAAGCAACAATGGCTACACTCCGTGAAAGCATGCAACATAAACAAGCGGATCCGAATAGAATGATTATGAGAATATAAGTATAGGAGAATTTACTGTGCCTTTTAAAGACAATATATGTATCGAACTGTTTCATCCGGAATATGTGCCGATACTTAAGGATAACAGTATTCATTACGGCGGAAGCCAGATGTGGCTTTCTAATGAGAAGCGGTATGGTAAGGATTATATTCTTCATAATTATGGTTGCGGAACCATCGCTACCGCGGATCTGTTCCTGTATCTGGCATTGCAAAAGGAGTCCTATCAGACGGCTATCACTTCTATGGCCTTAAACGATGAGAATGAGATAAATTATAATGATTATACTATGTATCTGCACACCATTAATAAGAAGTATACTAAGACTCGTCCCGTCCTTGCAGTACTTGGTCCTTCTGTTGCATCCGCGATTAATTCCTACTCAAGTGATTATGGTCTGGGATTAAAAGCTACTTGGAAATGGGTTTTGAATTATTATGATATGTATGATTTAATTGAAGAAATGCTATGGAAGAATCTACCCGTTATACTGTCCATCGGACCAAACACACCGAATCTCTGGGGGAAGAAGGGAATTCCCTTCTATGAGTTGAAAGAAATTGATTATATGGAACTAAACGAAACTGATACAGGTACACCCTCCGAGACAGATACCACTAAAGATCCATTTACCACGACTGCATATGTAGACAGCACGGATGGACTGAGCGATAATACCACTGAGAGCTCTGCTGTGATTTCAAAAGTGCCCTCCAAGCCTTATTATTACCATGCTATAAAACAGAATATCTGTGGACATTACGTCACAGTTACCGCGTTAATCAAGGATGAGGTTACCGGCAGAATTATGCTTCGCATCTCCTCCTGGGGAAGGCAATATTATATTGGGCACTTTCACTTCAAGCCTTGTTTATATCAAAGAAAATTACTAGTTTCAGATAAGATGCTTAAATCAGTATAATACACAAGAAAAGTATTCTTCATCAAGATCAGGTATCCTAAGGATGAGCACAAATTAGAACTCAGTTCTATATTAATCAGAACTGAGTTCTATTGTAATCATCCAAAAATTTATTATAGAAATTCCTTTTGCGTTATAAACCCTTCTGCATATCTTTCATTTCATTAAACATTCCTTATCCTATCTTACTAATACATGCAACAGATTACGCTATGTATTCTGCAATTTTCTTGTTATCTATCTGTAATTCTCTATCGCAAAACCGAAGTACTGACTTTCTGTGTGTAATAATCAGACAGGTTGCTCTTGGCTTGAGACTGCGTATTCCTTCAATCACATGTAATTCTGTTAGCTCATCAAGTGCTGATGTTGCTTCGTCTAAAATTAAAAACGGTGATTTTCGGATTAAAGCCCTGGCGATTGCAATTCTCTGTGCCTGCCCTTCAGAAAGGCCATGACCCCTTTCCCCGATAACCGTATCC
>JAGFXQ010000274.1 GCA_017861355.1 Bacillota bacterium | reverse complement strand
CACATATGTTATTTACGTTGAATTACGTAGTATCAGGTTGGTAGGAAGAATTACCTTCCGTGGCAGTAAGTTATACCCATTAATTCTCGCAATAAGCAGATCAACAGCCACCATTCCAATTTCTTTCGTGGGTATCTCAATCGTCGTCAAGGGCGGATTGGAATATTTGGATATCTCAATATTGGACAAACCAATAATTGCGACTTCGTTTGGAACTGATATTCCAAGATTATATAAACTGCTTAGTGCAGCCATTGCCATTAAGTCACTGGCAACAAAGAAAGCAGTAGGATAATCCTTCTCTTTGCAGAGGTGGCTGATTTTCTCCATACAGATATTCTCATCCCAGGCACAGTCGATGATCCAATCGGGGTTAACCTGCAAACCGGCTGCATGCAGGGAGGCGTAATAACCGCGGTATCTTTGGCTGGACTTAATATTACCGCTAATTCCACTTCCTCCGATGTATCCGATTTTCTTATATCCTCGGTCGATTAAATGCTGTACTGCGACATTGGCTACTCTATAATGATCGTATCCCACATTGTCGATATCTTCCCATTGTGTATCAATCCCAACAATATTCGGAGTTTGATTACGTATGAAATCATAAGTTTCACTATTTAATGATTCCATGAGGATCAATCCTGATATTGGGCTGTTGAACGTACTGTATAAGGTCTTTCTATCCTCCAGTTCAGCACCGGTTTTAATAAATGCTATTTCACATCCGTTTTCCATAAGCTGCTCTTCTACACCTGACAAAATGGACATAAAATAAGGATCCTTGTATTTATTTTTAGTCACGCTCAGAATACAGCCGATTCTTAAGTCTGTACCGCTGTTATTTACTTTTCCATTGTTGGAGGGAGGTTTCACAGGGGATTTTGCTGTATAATTTAACTGTGTTACAGCCTGCCAGACACGAGCCCTGGTTTCATCAGTCATTTTATATTTCGTATCATTATTTAATACCCGGGATACGGTAGCCACGGAAACATTCGCTAAAGTCGCTACTTCTCTGATTGTGCTCATATTGGTTACCCCCTTGCAAGGTTAATTTTCTGTTTAGTAGAAGTTACGTAATTAACGTATATTACGTATTGATAAATTATAATGATTTCT
Source organism: Bacillota bacterium (assembly GCA_017861355.1). Taxonomy (GTDB): domain Bacteria; phylum Bacillota; class Clostridia; order Lachnospirales; family Lachnospiraceae; genus Mobilitalea. Next base: position 3,846 of record JAGFXQ010000274.1, on the reverse strand, counting down.
ATCCGTCTTTGTCAATACTTTATTTGCCTATTGATGGATTTCATATATAAAATTCTAAAAATTAATTAAAAAATGGTATTTACACATATGAAAAGTGGTGATATAATCGCTTTATAAGGTTTAGTAAACAAACGTAACAACAACGTAACAAAAAAATAATGCAAATGATACTTCTGTTCAAGACAATAGAAAGATCGTCAAGCATACTTTCTGTTGTTTCGCTGGGCGAAAGAAGGGATGGTAATAGATGAAGAAGGCATATTGCCATGACTGTAATCAAGAATTATGCAATGATGAGATTGCATTAAATCTTAAACTCTTAGGAAAGCATATTGGCACCTTCAAGTGTTATCATTGTCTGTCGGAATATATCGGTTGTGATACAACTAAGTTGCAAAGTATGGCAGAGTATTATAATAGTAGCGGATGTATCTTGTTTCAAACGAGCTATATTGGATAAGGAGATATCAATGATGCAAAATAATGTAGTGGTTTACCCAAAGATAATTAATACCCTGCTGACCAATCCGGGCATTGGTTTTATCGCTGCTCCTCACTTAATGGGTCAACCGAATAAAGTATATGATAATAGAGGCAACGAGGTAGAAAAATATCAATTCTCGCAGGATAGTAAAACCTGGAACCATCCGGACAGTAAGTTGATGTACTGTGGAGTGCGGTGGAAGGAGCTGGAACCGGCAAGAGGGATTTATCATTGGAAAGTGCTGGAGGAGAAGCTAGAACAAGCAAAATCCTTAGGCTGCACGGCGATCGTCCGCTGCTCACCCTATGCTTTAGCACAGGACGAGGATATTCCGGAATGGTTTCGTAAGGATTTCCCAGAGGAACCCGAATTTCCGTTTTGGAGAGTTGATCCGCAGAATTCCCCTTATGTGGAATACTGGTCAGATTTTATAAGTAGGTTCGCCAAGCATTTCGATGGCCATCCTGTGATTAGTTCAGTAGATATGGCTTTGGTTGGAGCCTGGGGTGAAGGCGGAGGCACAGAATTTCTGGATGAGGATAAGATACGGCATATTACGGATGCTTACATAGACAATTTTAAATTAACACCGCTACAGGCTCTGCTTCATGATCCCAGATCCATAAGGATAATTCGGGAAAGAAAAGAAAATATCGGTTTTCGCGTGGATTGTCTCGGAGATATGGGAGGCTTTCATGGGGAAGAATGGTCTCATATGCTTGATTTTTATCCGGAAAACATATGTAACTTTGGGATGAGTGAAGCATGGAAGAAAGCTCCGGTAGTATTTGAAGCCTGCTGGCATATGAACGACTGGTTCCTTCAGGGATGGGATATCGATTACATTATTGATGAAGCTTTAAAGTGGCATATTTCTTCCTATAACAGCAAAGGAACAACGGTCCCCGAGGCCTGGAAGAGTAGCGTAGAGCGATGGTTGAATAAGATGGGATACCGGTTTGAGTTAAGAAAGCTGGAGTATAACCCGGTAGTGAATAGTAGAAGTGGCCTTCATATCAGAGCACTTTGGGCTAATGTTGGCGTGGCACCGATCTACCGCAATTATCCTTTGGTTGTCCGATTGGTTGGAGCACACGTTACCTACACCTACAACAGCAAGACAGATATTAGAAACTGGCTACCGGATATGGATATTCTTTGGGAAGAGGATTTCCCTCTTACTGCAGAAGTGGCAGAGGGCGAATATTCCTTAGAAATAGGGATTGAAACAGGACTCAAAGAGATTGACAATATAAAACTTGCGATCTCAGGTGGAGAAAATGGATATTATAACATGGGTATAATAACAGTGATAAATAACACGGATAAACAGTAGTAAATAGCAGTGATGAATAGCAGAAAGGAATAGGAGTGAGAAGATGAAAGATGTCATATTTAACTTTCAAGAATGCGTAGATTATTGCGGTTTTGACAACTTACCGGAGGGATTGGAGCATTTTTATGCTTTATATAAAGAGGAGCGCAATTATTTCATGGAACGGGGCTTTTTGCAGGAGGTATTTGAAAGATTTAACCTTCCTACGGAGAAGCAGATGTTAATAACCGATGCGGTAGAAATGATTGAATCTGATCCAAAGCTATTCCATTTCTCCAAATTCCTGGTATGGGATATGTGCTCTGCCAGAAACCGTTGTGATGTTGATAATTATAAAAATATGACTCCCATATGTATGACGGAGCACAAAGAGCTATACTCCCTTCTGCTTTTGCTGGCCTGCGTCGTTCCTTCGATGGAGCTATTAAAGAGCCGTGGAGTTCCTGAAAATCATTATATTAATATTCCATTTCAACCGATGAAACCACAGTTGGAAAAGTTGGTTCATGGGGATGTGACAGTAAGTGATTTCCCCTGGGATATGAATTTTTATACTTGTTCTATATTCTTAATGGATCGTTTCTTATTTATTCCATGTCGTTTCGGTGATCCATTTACCATGTACCGTAACAAGGATACAAATAAAGTAATCGCACTTAGACATGCCGGAGAGGAATTCCGTAGAGACGGGCAACGAAATGGCATCAATGATGTTTATGATTCAGAAGGAAGCTTTTCTTCCCTATGGCAGGAAAGTGATGGAGAAATTTCTGCTAATCCGATTAACCCAATGGGCTTTGTTGAGAGAGATCTCATAACCATTTCCAAAAGGGAATGGGAAGTCGCACTTTCGCCGGGAGATACCCTCTTGGCGGTTCATGTTCCATCAGGACCAGGATATAATCCGGAAAGACTTAGAAATTCTATGCTACTTTCGTTGGAGTTCTACCGTACTTATTTTCCGGAATTAAATATAAAAGGCTTTTGGAGTGAAAGCTGGCTGTATGATTCCAGACTGTCTCTCGTTCTGGATAACGATACCAGTAATATCATTAAGGTTCAGCGTCAGTTTTATCTTTATCCCATTGAAGAGGGAGATGGAATGCTGCGCTATGAAGCCTTCGGTGACTGGAAGGCAGACCCGAAGGAGGTTGAACTGAAGACTTCCTTGCAAAAGGCGGCAGCTGATTATATGAGTACCGGTGCAAGGTTTAATACGCTTAGTATGATTGTTCTTAAGGAAGAAGCGGAACAGGTAGGCCAAATGCCATATATCACAACAGAAGACATCGAGCATTTCAGACAAATGGTTGACAGCCATTTGAGATAAGGAGGAGCTGTTCATGGGCAAGTACTCACTTGAAAATTACTATCCTTATGAAACTTATAAAATACGTCCCGAACCGCTTCCGGAAGCGCCGGTTAATATCGGCCGGGGAGAATACAGCTTTCTTGAATATACCTGGCAAGAATTAGAGCCCGAAAGAGGGAACTATAATATCGCTCAGATTACGGAGAGTCTGTCAAAAAGACATAATTCAATTTTGGTAATAAAACAGGACCCCCCGTCTTGGCTAAAGGCCTCATCGTCCGGATCGAATAATCACTCATCCTGGCTGACGGCCTACCCGGAGGAATGCTTCGCACATCTGATACGCAGAGTTGGAAGCAGCATGGCCGAGAAACAGCAACTAGTCGGAGTAGTAATCACTTCGGCTGGTGACAGCTTCAGGGTATGGGATGCTTACATAGAGGCCTTTGACAATATTCCTGTACTAGCAGAACTTGAGAATGAGAAACTGATTCGGTATCTGAAAGGAAAAGGGCATTCCTTTGGTTTGATTGTAAAATGTAGCGAAAATAATTGGATTGACTGTTGTGAGAAATTTGCGGAATACCAGCTACAAAATACTTGGGAAAGAATGCCTGTGATACTTCACAATACGGATGAGGAGATCGGATCTAATATCCATAGGGAAGGGTTACGGTGGCACGCTGGTTTTACTAACCTGCCAATGGACCTCGG
>JAGFXQ010000067.1 GCA_017861355.1 Bacillota bacterium | reverse complement strand
TAATATGTAAACGTGCAATTAATGCCCGTAGATGGAGGCTTTCATGGCTTTTGATTATGATCTGACCTATAATGATTTTAATCCGACTGTTTTCTATGTTTCGAAAGTAAAGATGGTCAATGAAGGAATCTATCATGACCACGATTTTACGGAACTTGCTTATATTTTGTCAGGAAAAGGGAAATATCTGGTTGATGGAAAAGAATTTGATGTTGAAGCCGGCGATCTGGTCATCTGCAATCCGGGTGTAAAGCATACCCACATCGTCACGAATCCCAAGGAGCCAACCATAGAATTCATCTCCGGATTCACTGATTTTCATTTCAAGAATATGTCACCGAACTCCATCGAGTTAGCGGAGGACAGTTATATTCTACATACTACCGGAGAGCTGAAGCAGGACATCTCCATGCATTGCTATGCAATGATTGCAGAGCGTGAAAGCAATCAGGTGGGAAGATACTTCATGTTCAAGACTCATTTGATGCAAATGCTGTTATTGGTCATGAGGGAAATTGCAGATGTAGAGAAATCAGAACAAAAGGGTTGTAATTTCGAATCCTATAATAAAAGCTATGCAGTAAATCGCATTATCAACTATCTGAATGAAAATTACGAACATAAGATATCTTTAGAACAGATTGCACATAATATGTATCTGAGCCCTGTCTATATCTCCAAGATCTTCAAGGAAGAGACAGGTGAGTCACCCATTAACTATTTAATTAAGATTCGCTTGGAGAAAGCAAAGGACATCCTGCTGAATTCCGACAGTAAAAGCATTAAGAATATTGCGAACCAGGTCGGCTATGATGATGTATATCACTTCAGCAAGCTATTCAAGAAATATTATGGTATCTCACCCCTTTATTATAAGAAGAGAGCCATGCACAAAAATGCTGCCAGCGAGTAAGGAAGAAGGGTATCGATAAGATGAATTCATTTGAAGCTATATTCTCCAGAAGATCCATCCGACATTTCAAACAGGAAAAACTGGACTGGGAAATCATCGCAGATCTTTTAGATTATGCGAATCAGCTTCCTATGCTCATAGAGGGCATAGCTGTAGAGTTTAAATTAGTAAGCAATATTGAAGCCAAACAAGGCTTTTATGGTCCCTTCAACGTGAAGGCTCCTTATTACTTATGTATCTCCTCTGAGGAAAAGGAGGATTACATGTTGAATGCCGGTTACTTAATGCAGCAGATCAACCTATATCTGACTGCTAAGGGTCTGGGTACTTGCTTCCTCGTAGCATATCCGGGAAGCGGTTTGAAGGCAACGATGAAATACGAATATATCGTGGCTTTGGCTTTCGGCAAGACCAATTCTACCCTCTCTCGCGACAGTTCTGATGCAAAACGTCTTCCGGAAGATGATATCATCGTCTATAAAGAAGAGGTAACACCGGACATTAAGCAGGTACTTGCTGCTGCACGCCTCGCTCCCTCCGCTTTTAACAGTCAGCCCTGGCGCTTCGTAGTCTACAAAAGCCGTATCCATGTATTTGCCAAGAAGAACCTACTCATAGCAAAAGCATTGGATTACAACAAGATGATTGATATGGGAATCATGATGGCTAATCTCCTCCTGACTGCAGAAGAACTATGGGTCGATGTCACCTTAAGCAAGTCGGAAACGCTGAAAAACAGGCAGTTCCAGAACAATGAATATGTCTGTACCATAACAATTGGTTAAATTATTTAAACAATATAAATTACAATAAAAACTCAAAATTTTCTCTTATAGGTATTGACATCCGATCAAATCTATAGTATATTATGTCATGTGCTTACGAAAACAAAGCAAGCACACATAATGCGCGAGTGGCTCAGTGGTGGAGTATCGCCTTGCCAAGGCGAGGGTCGCGGGTTCGAATCCCGTCTCGCGCTGTCATAAAGAAAAAGGATATCCTAATTGGATATCCTTTTTTACTTTATTCGAGTCCAATCCTAGACTCGAAGTTCGAATGTCTCCGCTTCGCTCCGGTCCGCGCAGAACCGAGGTCCACTGGACCTCGTGTGCCGTCTCGCGCTTAATTGAAAAGGATATGAGAAATTACTAATTCCTAAAAGCATATAATTTCGAAATATTTCATGTTCTACACCAGATCAGATTTGCACTCTCACAGAGAGAGACTTAGAAAGAACAAGAATGCAGCAGATCTTCTTTCACGGCAGTTTAATGTGCTTAATTATAATTGTTTTCTACCTTGCAGTACTAATACATATATGCTACAGTTTAGGATGAATGCACCATGCGACAGCATTCGTTATTTCCGGATATACCATTATGCAAAAAATAAATTTTGAAAGGATGAATGAATATGAAAAAAACATTATATTCCGATAACACAATCGTATGGAGGGATAACAATAGATAACCCTCCAGCTAATATGGAGGATTTATGCATTCAAAATTTACGAGAGAACGATTTTTAAAATTTTTATCTTATTATAAGCCCCACAAGAGAATTTTTGTAATTGATCTATTCTTTGCCGTGTTAAGTGCAGTTAGCGTATTATTGTTCCCGTTGATTTCGGGCTATATTACAAAAGAGGTTCTAGGCCTTTGGTCCGAGGATACCATACATAAGCTTTCTGTCGCAGGCCAACTATTATTTGTGATCACTTTAGTAAAAGTGATCAGTAATATTATTTATGGCTGGTATGGTCATGCTATGGGAGCAAAAATGGAAGCCACTATGCGAAGCGAATTGCTGGTTCATTATGAAGCCTTATCCTTTAGCTTTCATTCAAAAAACAGTGTCGGAAAGCTCATGACCGTGATTTCAAATGATCTCACCAATATGACGGAGCTTTTTCACCACGCTCCAGAGGATTTTTTGATGACTATCATCAAATTTTTCGGTTCTTTTCTCATACTGGCAAATATTAATCTCGAACTCACGCTGATTGTGTTTAGCCTGCTTCCGCTTCTCACCCTAGTGACCTATCACGCAGATAAAAAATTCGAAAACGCAATACTTGCTAACAAAGAAGACTTAAGCAGAATGAATGAACATCTTGAGGATATGCTATCCGGAATCCGTACCGTAAAAGCACTGGGTAATGAGAGGTTCGAAGCGGATCGATTTGAAACGCAAAACAAAGCATACACTGATAGTAAATGCAGGTTCTATAAAATCGAATCCTTATTTTATGAAACACTGGAGTCCTATCCTCAATTTTTAACCATGCTAACCGTTTTCTTTGGCGCATTATTGATTGGAAAAGGCAAGCTGGATGTTCCGGTATTGATCACATTTCTTCTATATGTCAGCAGTTTAGCCGAACCAATTCGAATCTCGATGAATTTCATGAAATTATTCGAGAACGGAAAAGCTGCTTTTATCCGCTTTATGGAAATGATAGAGACAAAGCCCTCTGTCCTTGCAGGCAAAGATTCATATCGGCTCGAACATCCGAAAGGAGAAATTATCTTTGACCATGTCTCCTTCCAATATGAAGATGGAAACGAGAAGGTCATAGATGATATCTCACTTCAAATCTCCAGCAGCCAATCCGTTGCCTTTGTCGGTGCCTCCGGAATTGGAAAAACCACAATCGGTGCATTGATAGCCCGGTTCTATGATGTGACCAATGGTAATATTCTGATTGACGGACTTGAAATTAAGAACATTGATATGGAATCTTTACGAGAAAACATTGGTATCGTTCAGCAAGAAGTATATATCTTTAGCGGAACGATCAAGGATAATATTCGAGTCGGAAAACTGAATGCTTCCGATGAAGAAATCGAAGAAGCTGCACGGCTTGCTAATATTCATGAGTTTATTTGCTCCCTGCCAGAGCAATATGAAAGCCTGGTCGGTACAAAGGGAATCAAGCTTTCCGGTGGCCAGCGGCAGCGAATTAGTATTGCACGTCTATTTCTAAAGAATCCGAAGATATTAATCCTTGATGAAGCTACCAGTGCCCTTGATTATGAAAGTGAAGTCATTGTCCAGCAATCCATTGAACGATTAATGGAAGAACGAACAACTATAATGATTGCGCATCGTTATTCTACGATTAAAAGTGCGGATACCATCTTTGTTATGGTTGATAAGAAAATTATGGAGCAGGGTACCCATGAACAGCTGTTGGATCGAAACGGAGAATATGCCAGATTATGTAGTATTGGTACCTTATAGCTGAGCCTTACCTATATCACAAGCACTTATATTACCGTACATCAAACCGCCCTATATTAATCATCGGTTTGATGTACGGCTTTTTTAAGGGTCTATTTTAAGTGTGGATTATATGCGCTAATGGTTTTCATTCTACCAGAGGATGCTTGCAGAGCATGATGTTTATCCCGACTTACTCTTATGAAATCCCTTGATTTTGATCTGACCCCAAAAAGTTAGACAAATATTTATTACGCTACTTTCGAGGAATGAGTTCTGTACTTTACAGGGCTCATTAAATAAAATCTTAATCATTTTATAATTTACATATTTTACTAATGTGGTATAATAACTTTGCTAATTAATTAACGGAACGTCATCAAAAAGGTGTACTCTATCATATAATCTGGAGGCTGCTACATAATGGGAAGTATCAAAAAATTAATATTATTATTGGCAAGTATTTGTATCGAACTACCATTATATATTTTCTTGCATGAGGGTGGTCACTCATTAGTTGCTATTTTATGTGGTGCAAAAATCACCCATTTCAGCATTCTTAATGCACATATAAACTCCCAAGGTGGAATATATAATACCTTTACCTCTTCCTTATTGAATATTGCTGGTGTTTTATTTCCTTTATTTTGGTCATTTTTATGTTTAATATTTTATTGCAAAAATAAGGAAAATGATTTTTACAGAATATTTACGTTCTTTATTTGTCTTATGCCAGTTGGTTCAGTTTTTGCATGGGTTTTAGTTCCAGTATTATATATGCTTGGAAATGCACCAGCAAATGATGATGTAACTAAATTTATAAATAATTCAGGCATTCATCCCTTATGGGTAATACTTTGTGCTATTTTAATTCTATCAGCTATGATTACATTTGCGTGGTACAAAAAAGTGATTCAAAATTTCAAACATACTGTTAACGAAAAAAGCAATCTATATTGAGCATTGTTAAAAGGATTTACAAACAATTCCCGTCTCGCATTAAAAAGAAAAACAGGAAAGCCAGAAATTAGGCTTTCCTGTTTTTAGCTTCAAAAACCTTTAACGTCCAAATAACTCATCGTGCACTGACTTTCCTTTCGCTTAATCTTAAATAAGCTTATGCGATTTAATAATCTACTGATCCAGGCAATAGGGCTCCTAGTATATAATTTAATTATGACAGAACAATATTAATCGCAACTCAAACTTTTTTACCTTGTATTTTATCTATATAATGTATACATAAAATGAACTATGAGCTCACAGAGAGAGGAAAAGTGAAAAGACTTGAATGAAGCAATTAATAATAAGCTAGTAGAGCATATCCTACAAAACCAAAATAAATTCTATAGAATTGCTTATTGCTATGTATATCAAAAGGATGCTGCACTTGATATCGTCCAGAATGCTATCTGCAGGGCACTGGAAAATCATAGCAGTCTGAGAAATACAAATGCAATAAAGACCTGGTTCTATCGGATTCTAATCAATGAATGTCTGCAATATCGAAATAAAGGCAAAAGAGAAATTATATGCGAACCTGCTGAGTTAAGGGAAGATGTCTATTATGAAGATGCTTATGAGGCAAAGGTTGAAATCTATCAGAAGGTTTGTGAATTACCGGAACACTTGAAAACCGTTGTTATACTTCATTATTTTGAACAATTGACCTTGAAAGAAATTTCCCAATCCACAGGCGTAAATCTCAGTACTGTGAAAACAAGATTATATGCTGCATTAAAACGGCTAAAGAAAGATTTGGAGGCAGAAAATGAATGAACTAAACGAAGCTAAGGATATTTATGATAAAATCGAAATTCCGAAGGAATTAAATCAAATCGTAACAGATTCACTAAACAATTTTGAGAATAAAATGATCAAAGCACCAATGAATTACAAAAGAAATCATACTTTTCTAATAATCAGAAAGACTATGGTTGCAGCCGCTGCAGTCGTAGCATGCTTTATGATTGCCTTAAACTCAAGCGAAAGCTTTGCTAAAGCTGCCGGAAATGTACCTTTATTAGGAGGTATTGCTAAAGTTCTGACGATACGTTCCTATCAATATACTGAGGATAATATGAATATATCAGTCAATGTACCCGCGATTGAGACTGAAGAGTCCAAAAATGCAAGTAATTCATCTTCTGATACCAGTACAGAATCCGTTCAACAACCTGAGGAACAGCTAGTAACAAACATAAACGCAGAGCTCGATTCAATTGTGAATAATTATCTGATGGATGCAAAAAGCAGAATGCAGGCAGACAAAGAAGCTTTTATTGCTACCGGAGGTACGGAGGAAGATTGGGCAAAACGTGACCTGAATATCAATGTTGACTATAAAGTAAAATACCAGAAGGCTAATCTTCTATCGCTTGTTCTTTCAACTGATGAGAGCTGGTATGGTTCTTATGACATGAAATACTATTACAATATTGATCTTAAGCAGAACAAGGAACTTACTCTTAAGGATATCCTGGGTGAGGATTACACTGAAATTGCAAATACCAGTATAGCCAAACAGATGAAGGAAAGAACCACCAAGGATCCGGATATGGTATATTGGGGAATCACGGATGATGGGAATTCAGGTATTACAGGTTTTACCACAGTTACTGAGAACTCTAGATTCTATTTGAATGAGGATGGAAGGCCGGTAGTCTGCTTTGAGAAGTATGAAATTGCACCCGGATTTATGGGAGCTCAAGAATTTGTAATCGAATAAACCAAGGTTTCTAAAATGATCATTGCAATCTTAGTCGAGTCCTCGTGTGTACTTGACCTTTTCCGAGTATATTGCAAAAACATGTGTACTACTTTTTCATCTCTTTTGTACATAAGGGCAGAATAACAATTCTGCCCTTATGCATTAATAATTTATACTTTGTGCTTTTGGAGCTTGTTAAGAGAGAAAATAATTCTAGATTATAGCTAAAATGCAATATCCTAACGACATTCGTTTAACTAAAAAATAGAATAGTATTTTCTTCTCACTCTCTGAGTAAAACCGTAATCAATAATGACAGGGTGATTGTTAATCATCCCCCAATTAGCAGTTCTATATAAATCATTTAGTAGCAAATTATGATTAGGATAAACAGACTTAATCTCTTCTAATTGAAAAAGCTCTTTATTGCTTTTAACTTTAAAGTATTTCCTCACTTCAGAAAAATCCTTAATCCGGACAGCTTTCTCCATAATAAGCAAGCGAAAATCTTCAGATACTTGTATGGTTTTTGCAAATAACTTAGAATGATTCGATGATGATATATGACTCTCAGCCTCGTTTTGTGCAATTCCTTTATTGTTCTTTGCAACTTTGACAACATATCCATTTCCTAAATCAAATACTCTTCTACCAGATCCTGTACCAATACATTTATAGTTCCCTTTTCTAACGTTTAATATAATCATATCAAAGTCTATAGTTACATTCATATGTTAATCACTATCCATATTCAATGATAGAATAATAAAGTTGATCTCATATTATATTATTAAGATGATTAGCACGGTGTTACCAATATTATCAGTTAAATATATAGACTTCTGAATAGGTAAACTTATTCCATCTCCAGCTGCAGATATTCCTCTGTTGAGATACACTTTGCAAACTTTTGCAGAATGCTTAGGGTGACATATTGGATCGTCTCCCTTGGAATCATATCACCATCAACACCTTTTATGTCAAAAGTACGTACACCCTCTTTAATAACGATTGTTTGATAACCTCTGGCAGAAGCTTCACGGGTTGTCGTGTCACAGCATAAATGGGTTTGCATTCCGGTGATCAATATGTTCTCAATTCCTCTGCTCTTTAATAATTCTTCCAGATTCGTCTGATAGAAGGAACCCGGTGTGCGCTTAATAACAATCGGTTCATCTGCGAGTGGTATAATCTCTTCTCTGATATCAAACAACTTATCCTCCGGGTTATCGCCCCACACATGCTTTACATGGATTACATACAGTTTTCTACTTCTGGCATCCTCCAGAATTCTCTGTAGGTTTGCAATATACTCCGGATGAGTTTCATTGCTCCAGTAAAAGTTCTGCACATCAATTATAATCAGTGCTGTCTTATTCCCGTCTAAACTTGACATAATTATCTCTCCTTTTCTTGTTTCAACTTAAAGCGATACAATAATAATTTCCAAATGATATAGATAATGTTATAATTATTTACAAAATATTTCAATTTTGCCGTGTAATAAAAATAGCCATATTCGTTACGGCATGAAAGGAGTTATCATGATTGATGAAATTGATCTGCAGATCCTTCATTTGCTAGAGGGAAATTCCAGACTTCATTGGAAAGAAATCGGTGAGATCATCCATATGACAGGACAGGGAGTTGCAGCTCGCATCCATAAAATGGAGGAGCTTGGGATTATCGAGAAATATACACTCCAATTGAATAATAAAAAATTAGGCTTGGAGCTCACCGGATTCATTACGATACATATGACTACAACAGATCACAAGAGTTTTGTTACTTTTCTCCAGACACAGGACGGTGTAAAAGAAGCACATCTTACCAGTGGAGGAGGATGCTACTTATTGAAGGTGGCTATGCAGGGAACCGATCAGTTAAATCAATTTCTTGAATTACTGCTGAAATATGCTCAGTATTCCGTAGCATTATCCATAGATAAGGTAAAAGGCTGATTTCAATGATTTTTTACAAGTTATCTCAAGCTTTCCTTTTCAGAAAAGATATGATAGAATATCACCGAGGTGAAAGTATGTATATTTTAGCAAGTGATTTTGACGGTACACTAACACAACAAGGTACTGTATCTGACAAGGACAAGGCTGCAATTGCGGCATGGCGAAAAGCTGGTAATCTTTTTGGAGTTAATACAGGCCGTGGCTACTATGGTATTAAGGCCGAACTAGGACGACATAAGGTAGATTATGATTTTCTACTATGTAACAACGGTGGGTTGATTTATGAAAATGAAACTATACCGATTGAGCAGAAAACCGCTGATGGTAAGGTGCTCCCCTCGCTAGTTTCCTTCATTTTGGAAACCGGAGGTTTTCATGCAGTAATCGGTCGAATAGAGGTGGATCGTGAAGTTGGTTATTGGATTAGTGACAATATGGATCGTAAACCAGCTCCTGAATTCACGCGAATTTTAATGAGTAACTTGAATGAACTTATGTATTTTACACAGCTAAGCACTCAGTATGAGAAAGAGGAACAGGCAAATGAGTATACGCAACAAATCAATGAACTATTTGGTAATACGGTAACTGCCTTCCAAAATGGTGTTTGTATTGATATTGTTCCTGTAGGCGTGAATAAAGCCACCGGATTGCTTCGTTACATGATATTAAAGAAAGTTCCGAAAGAGAATGTGTTGGTGATTGGAGATAATTTCAATGATCTAGACATGATCCTGGAGTTCAATGGCTTCAGTGTTAATTCCGGAAAGCCCGAAGTTATTATCAAATCAAGAAAATCCTTTGACAACCTAGCCGGACTTATCTCTGAATACATATAAATATATAACATGAGCGCATTTATAGGGAAGGACAATTTATTACAAACGAAAATGATAGCTCAATACAAGAGAAAAAGATAAAATACAAGCCCTCCCGAACTAGGAAAATAGTCTAGAGGTTTACTTATGATACTTATTGATAAAGATATTAGGATAAAGGATGTAACCAATGTCATAAATGAAAAAGCTCCAAGCTTTTCTGGTATTGTGAATCAGGAATGCAAGGGCAATTTGTGGGTGGACAATATTGAGAAGCCAAGAATTGCAATTGCCGAGTCCTATGCTGTAGGTGGTTTTGCATTCCTAGGTACCTATGAAGCCGAGGAAGACTTCGTAAAATTGAAGGCTTTTCTCGAAAATGATTTATTTCATAGATTAAAGATGAATGGATATCATTGTTTTGAATTTTCTGTTGAAAGTGATTACATACATAAATACATTTTAGAAATTTTTCATGTCAAATTGATTCAAACCGAAAAAGAATTCTCTTTCAGAGCATATGAGATGCCTAACAGTGACATTGTCATTCCAACAGGATATCAATTAAGAAGGGTGGATGATACCTTCTGGAATATGCTGATGGAAGGCGCATTTGAGAATCCGGATTTTCTCAGAACTCGAATATTGGAATCTTGGCACTCATTTGAAAAATTCATGAACAAAAGTATCGCTTATTGCATTACTTTCGAAAATAGTATCGCAGCCGTAATGGTTGGTACCGCGCGTTTTAATAACGTAATAGCGATCGATATTGAAACGGAGGAACATCATAGAAGAAAAGGCTTAGCTTACGCTATGGCGGTAGAGTTCATAGCGGATTGCCTGCGAAATGGATTAATTCCTCAATGGGATTGTGTTGAGTCAAACCAGAATTCCTATCATTTGGCTAAAAAATTAGGATTTGAAAAAATGAATGAAACTACAGTCTATTGGTTCGATCTATGATCAATTAAATTTATTATAAGTCAAATAATATCGTGAGGTATTTTATGAATATCTATCAAATAAGTAAAAATACTGCTCCTCTCATAGCGAAGTTAATGAATGAATTAAAACCGGATTGGTGGAGCTCTCAGGGTGCCTTAGAGCAGATCACAGCAGATAATGTGATTGGATGGTATATGGCAGAAAATCAAGAAGAACCTGTTGGTTGGATGTGCATAAAACGTTTGGATGCTTATAGCTGTGCTGAGTTATATGGATGGGGTATGAATGATAACGGTTCTTTTCATACGGACGAGAAAATGGCCTTATTATATGACTACGCCGAGAGCTATGTAAAGGAGGCAGGTTTACGAAACATTCGTACAACAATGACTTCCTTAGAAATGTCTTGTCATGGAAGACAATTAGGGAATTATGCTGAGGAACTAAAAAATCTCTCTTCTTGTGGTAGAAAGCATTTTGACTACTTAGAAAGTAGAAGCTATCAGCCAGCCGGATTTGTTCCAAATTGCTATGGAGACAAGTTTCACGGAATCATTATGCTTAAAGATTTAACTAAATAAAGGGAATAAACTTCTATCACAAAAACAAAGGATAAACCACATAGAAAAGTGGCTTATCCTTTATTTCATTTCGTATTAATACTACGCAAATACTCTGCAACTCACTACCTTGCCATACCAAAGATAGCACCGGAGATAAAGGGGATTAACCAAATAATCCATACAATAATGCTTAATTTGTGGAAGTTTGCCTTGGCTTTTGCATCGTTCTTTAACAATACAACGGTTGCCCAAACTGCGTGGAAAAGCATCAATACAATTGCAAGTAATCCGGTAACTCCATGAAAATTCAGCTTGAAACCACCTTCGGCAATCTTAGTCATGATGGTCGTTCCTGTTGTGTCAAAGATCAGACCTATATAGAATATAACCAAATGCCATTTTTTTAGTTCACCCTGTAACTTTTCGCTCCATACACCTATCGTGTAGAACACAAGGGCTAATGTAATCGTTACTATTGCAGCTATTAACATAATAAATACCTCCTGTTTTTCGTTTGTTTTACATACTTCATTTAAGTAGTTCTTTCAGAATCAATTCAAAGGATGAATATTTAAAAAGAGGCATCTGGACCATGGTGATAAAATTCATGATGATAAAGTTAGCTGTTTCATAAGAACTTAATTTCATTTGAATAGTATTACTCTTCTCTTCTCTTTCTAACAGATCTTTGACCATTAGCATAAGCTTTTCGATGAACATATATTCTTCCTTTAACCCACCTTCGACATACTCGGGACTATCGTAAAGCTCTGGGGTCAGCCAAAACTGTCGGAAGCTTTCAATAAATATCTTTAATTCATCGAAGATATTACTTAACTTATGATACATATCCTGGTTAGATACTACGATGGTTTCTACAGAATTCAGAAAGCTCTGCCAATATTCCATCATCATTTCAACTATCAAGTCTTTTTTCGTTGGATAATAATTATATATTGTACCCAAAGCTATGTCACATGCCTTAGATAAGGATCTCATACTTAGCTTATGATACCCTTGACTATACAGTATTTCTTTCGCCTTTCCTAAGATCAGCTGCTTTGGATTCGCTATTACTCTAGACAATATTATCCCCCCTAAAACTTCAAATGAACACTGTTCATTTTATAACACTTCTATAATGCTTGTCAATACCAAAATTAGAATCTTTCATTGACTTCCTATATTCGTAAACGTATAATCTACTAAGGCTAATCACTTTACAGAAGAGGTATTGATGCAGATGAAAAAAGACAGAAATATAAGAATACTTCGATCCGGCGGGAAAGCCGACCGATTTTTTGAAAAACAGTTAGATAGTCCTTTATTTACCTATCGTCAGATATTTTCCATGCTATTTCCACTGATTCTGGATCAGTTTTTTATTAATACAATTTCCCTTTTGACTACAGCTATGATCAGCTCTTCCAGTCAGGAATCGGTAACTGCAGTCAGTCTGGTGGCACGGGACGTGGAGATAAAGAAAAAATCCGATCCGCTTCCGGTCAGATTCTATTATCCTCCTTTCTCCTGGCTGTTGTCTCCTGCTTCATCCTGGTTGCTTTCTCGAATCCTTTGATCCGGCTTGCCTTTGGCTCAGCTGATCAAATTGTAATCGAGAAAGCGAGCAAATACTTGATCGGAGTTGCTATCTCACAGATCTTTCTTTCGGTTTATATGGGAGCCTTCGCTGTATTTCGAGGAATGGGTGCAGCAAAAATATGTCTTCGCCTCACCATAATCATCAATGTCATTCATCTGCTGGCAAGTATG
>JAGFXQ010000273.1 GCA_017861355.1 Bacillota bacterium | reverse complement strand
TTCACATTGTTCTTTTTTGCCGACTTTGTTAACAAATGCGGTAAAATGGATAATGCCATATCCTTAAATGCAATCGTTGCCCCATGGAAGAGTTCGAGATAGTATGCCTGTCCGACTTTCTTCAATGGAGCAATCTCCGGAGTATCGAACTTAGAATCATATGCCTTAGCAATACAATCCTTAAGCTCTTCCTCCGTATAATCAGTTAAAAATAATTTCATTACCTCATAAGCTGTTTCACGATAATCCAGCTTGGACAGCTCTTCCATTGTCTTTTGTAGAACCGGTATTGTCTCCGGTACAAATAATCCACCATCCGAAGATAAGCCTTGAAGAACAGCCTGCGAAGCTGTTACTCTGTTACTTGAATCTCTTGTGCTCCTGTACATTAGGTTCATAATTAGTTCAATCCCCTTTACTTATATTTACTTGACATTATCATCCCTATCATAAACTACTTCATCATTATCATCACCATTCTAATCATCCATGCTGCCAAAACACCGTGAAAATGGGTGGCAGCACAAATTTGTCGATTGAAAATCTAGGATCATTCAATCTAGTATCTTGATGAAAGCATTCTGTTTTTTAGGTTATTAGGGAACAGGAAAGTATTAATTTATTACTCTTATTCGCTTTAACACTTTCATACGTCACAAGTTTCAAGTATTATAACATGACATTCTATCGGATACAATACGATTCCATTTATTTTTGATTAAAGTGTCAAAAGCACCTTCAGAGCTTTCCTGCTACAAAATATTGCTATTGTAAGCAATATTTTGTAGCAGGAGGAGTGCACAGCACCTTTTGACACTTTAATCAATTTTACTTATAAAATTCATGCCCGCCGTGCTTGAATAGCCACTTCAGATTATTGTCAAACCATGCGGCACTGCTTGAACTTGTTCTCTTTCTTGCAATAAAGTATAAGGCGCCTTCGGAATGATCTTCCCCCTCCAATGCTCTGATTACTGCATCTTTGGTTTTGTCTGATATCTTAACTGACCAATAGCTCTTGTCATCCACCGGTGAGAATTGATATTCGCCGTTTTTATTCTGGAATATTACATCCTCTACTGAATCCGGGAATTTATCATCTTCGATACGGTTAAGAATAACATTTACAATCAATATCTTACCGACCATATCTTCTCCGCCGGCTTCTGCTTGTACGATCCGTTCCAGCATAGAAATCTCCTCATCAGTTACATCCATAACATAAGGGGACACGGTTTCCTCTGTCGCCAGGCTGTGTATCTCTTCTTTATCGGCCGCTTCGTCGGAGCCTTTCGTTGACGGCATGGGGATAGTCGTAGGTACCACTGTGCTGACGGAATTAATATTTGGAATCTGCTCGATTAGACCGGCATACTCCTCCTGATTCATGGCATTTCCTAAAAGCCAGATCGAATCAGCGCTTGCGGATGTTTCTTTCATCTCAGTTACATTCGCTATGTTCTGTGCTTGAATACTCCCAAGGCCTGTCTCATTCATTTCTGCGATACCAAACGGACTTTGTAGCTTAGATTGGATTAATAAAGCTGTAAGGTCCGCATCCTGCAGATCAGGCACTTCTCCGTTAATCTTCTCTTGTGTCTCTTCATTGATTGTGCTTATCCCTGCTGCTGCAGATTTAATGTTATAGAATACATCAGATCCTAAAATCAGCATCATTACTGATAATGCATATGCAACTACCACCATGATGATTCCATGCTGGCTTTCATGCATTCTTCTCTTTTGAAGAAACAAATTTATCATTGACATAAATTTATCCTCTTTTCTTATAATTCTCTGGCTATAATTTCCAATTAATGGAATGACTGGTAATGATATCAGCATTATAGGCAAAGGCTGAATTGGTGTCAATAAGCCAACTGCAATTTCGTTATAAACCACCATGATTAAATACTAAATTTTACCAGCACAGGGATTATGTAACAAATTAATGGTTTATAGATCATCACAATTTGTGCTATATGCACAAGATAAATTTAACATTTTATTAACGATATATTAAATATTTTAGTGGGTTTTCTCGTTCTTTATACATATTCTACTGCTTTAGTACGATTTAAGGGTCGTTTTTAAGTCATTCTACACAAATGGATCGTAACAATTTGTTAATAAATCATATAGGATCATTACTCTGTTGCAGCAGACTTTTTTATCTGATATATTAATAAAAAAGGTGGTGATTGAATGTTACCCGGCGTGTATCGATCCTCCATGAAAAATGGAGCAATATATTATAGAGCATCCATTACTTTTCGCGGAAAGCACATCAGTCTAGGGAGCTATTTCGACGAAATTGATGCGAATAATGCCTATCTGCTGGCTGGTAGACTTTTCGAAGATAATTCAAGCATAAAAATTGATGCTTATCCAAAGGAGTGCCCTCTCAGCTTTCACAAGTGGGTGGTTCTGATCAACTTTCGCGATAACCTGATTTATTTTAAAAATCCCATCTATATAAAGAAGCGTTTCTTCCTATATTATCTGGATCAGAATACCTGCCTTCGGTTCGACGCAGAGGACCTCTTTTACTATGCTCACCATAAGATCATGAAACGTGGCGGACATCTCTTCGTTTCCGATTATGGTATGCAGGTTAATATCCTATCCCGATATGGAATTAAGAATTATGCCGTGGCCGGCAGAGATTATTATTTTGCCAATGGTGATGATCACGATTACAGTTATCACAACATTTTAATTGTCAACCCCTATCACGGAGTTGTAATGCTTCAGGCAAAAGGGGTATCCTGCTACATCGCCAAGATTCATATCAATGGTGATTATCTGATCGGAAGGTATTCGACCGAGACGGAAGCTGCCATCGCTTATAACAAAGCAGCGCTTATATTGAGGAATAAAGGATTAAATAAGAATTTTCCACAGAATTATATTGAAGGCTTGAATGAAATCACCTATGCTTCTATCTTTCAGAAGCTTAGAATATCGAAGAAATTAATTGCTTATGCAGATTCTATTAAAAATGATTAATGATTGGACCTAGCATAAAGTCGGTTCTTTGCCATAAATATGTTAACAATCTTTTAATTTTTTAAAAAATACTACCTTTCTTGTAAATATGTGCTATAATAACATTATATTTTTTCTTCTTCCGTTTTCATAGTTTCGCAAATTGAAGCCATTGGCTATTCTCTCAAGTGTTCCCGGTACGTTCGGAATGTACTGACTTGTTGGAGGATAATCAATGGCTCAATTTGTTTATGGTTCATTTTTCAGTTGTACTGTAAAGACAGTTCCAGCATCATCACTCTGGGCAAAGATACTGCCGCCATGCATCTCAATAATACTTTGGGCTATGGCAAGACCCAGCCCACTACCTCCGGTTTCACTGGATCTGGAAGATTCTACGCGGTAGAAACGTTGAAATATTCTCTCAAGATCTTCAATCGGAATGATATCTCCAAAATTCGTTACCTTAATTACAACTCCGTTCGTTCCCTTGTTCAGTTCAATCAAGATGTTCTTTCCATCTCTTCCATACTTAATGGCATTACTGATCAGATTAGCCAGCGCTCTTGCAAGCAGGTTACCATCTGCTTTGATTACAGCCGTTGGGGTTAAAGAACGAAATTCATATTCCAGATTACACTCTGCAAAACTGGGATAGAATTCATCTACCAATTGATTGATCAGCTTAACCATATCTACTTCTGTGTAGTTGGCCTTGACCTCACCAAAATTGAACTTTGTGTAGGTGAAGAGATCCTCAATCAGTTTCTCCAGACGTTTTGATTTATTATACGCAATATCAATATACTTTCTCTGGGTATCCAGTGGCAATTCCTTAGAGGAAACCAGGTCCAAGTAGCCGATAATCGAAGTCAGTGGCGTGCGAAGATCATGAGCAACACTGGTAATCAGTTCATTCTTTGCATATTCACTTCGACGTTCATTCTCCATAATCTCTTTGATGTCATCCGCCATCTGATTGAGCTTGTCTGCCAGTAAAGCGAACTCATCCTCATTATTTATCTCGATCCGATTATTGAAGTTCCCTTGCGAAATCTGATTAATTCCATCAATCATCTCTTTGATATAGGTTATAAACTTCTTCGTTAGCATCAGAAAATAAGTGATGAATAATACAATGCCGGCTGCAATCGTTATCATCGAAATAATAGCTGCGGGAGCTCCGGATAGTTCCTGGAAGCTTTTACGCAGAACAATATAAATTCCGATATGTAGCATCGCAATCGTCAGAAGCATGTATAAGAGACTTAAAATACTATATAATACAATCTCGAATCGAAAGCTTTTGAAAATATTATTCTTCAATTTTATACCCTACTCCCCATACGGTTTTTATGATTTGTGCATCCCTGGAATCCATCTCGATTTTCTCCCTGATTCTGCGGATATGGACCATTACTGTATTGTTTGCCTCATACATCTTCTCATTCCAAACTCGTTCAAAAATATCATCCGTGGAGAATACTCTACCAAGGTTACTTGCCAATAAGTATAAAATATCAAATTCGATCGGTGTCAGCTTAACATCCTTGCCATAAGCATTTACCTTATGATTCTCTTTATTAATAATGAGATGGTCCAATACAATCTCCCGATCCTGCTTCTCATCGTGTGAATTCGGATTGAACTTGGTATATCTTCTAAGCTGAGACTTCACTCTCGCTGTTAATTCCAGAGGATTAAAAGGCTTTATCACATAATCATCTGCTCCGGTTCCCAGTCCAATGATCTTATCAAGGTCTGCAGAACGCGCACTCAGCATGATGATCGGCACTGTACTCGTCTCCCGAATCTTTCTGCACATGGTAAGTCCATCCATCCCCGGCATCATAATATCCAATATCACAAGCTTAACATCTGAATTTTCCAGTATCTGCAGTCCTTCTCTGGCACTGTTTGCCTTACGAACCTGATACCCCTCACTGACAAGATGAATCTCTACCAAATCCGCGATATCTTTATCATCATCTACAAC
>JAGFXQ010000066.1 GCA_017861355.1 Bacillota bacterium | reverse complement strand
ACCACTGGATCTCGCTCGCTGGCAGTATCATTTTGAAGGAGGAAGCAAAGAGGCAGTCGTGAATTGCCTTACTGCTTATCAGAATGTGGATGGAGGCTTTGGACATGCCTTGGAAGCGGACGCCTGGAATCCGAACTCTTCACCGATACAAACGTTTCATGCGCTGGAGATACTGCGGGAGATTGGATTTACCGATCGGGAACACAAGCTCGTGCAAGGCATCTTAAGCTATCTGTCCAGTGGTAAGGATATGGAGGGAGACGTTTGGTTCGATAATATTCCAAGCAATAATGAATATCCCCACGCTCCCTGGTGGCAGGTGGGAAGCGAGAGTTTAAGCCATGACCGATTTAATCCGACAGCAGGACTTGCGGGATTTGTCTTATGCTATGGAGAAAAAGACTGCAGACGCTATGAACAATGTTTGCAGATCGCGAAAGATGGTTTGGCATATCTCCTTCAGACGAAGACAATCAATATGCATGTCTTGATGTGCTTCATTGCAATGCTTGAGTATTGCGAACAGGCTGAGCTTACAGATTCAATCGATCTTGTCGTATTGAAGCATAGACTGGGGGAACTGGTTCGTGAGACGATAACGATGGATACGGATAGTTGGGCGACATCTTATGTCTGTAAACCGTCGAATTTCCTCAATTCTCCGGATAGTCCTTTCTTCTCTGAGATTAAGGAGGTGGCAGAATTCGAAGCAGATTTTATTGAAAATAACCGTAACCACGAGGGTGTCTGGGAGGTTACTTGGGGATGGGGTAATTACCCTGACGAATGGGCAATCTCAAAAACCTGGTGGAAAGGTCACATTGCGATTAAAAACATGTTGTATTTGAAGAATTTTAATAAGATATAAATGATTTTTTTGTCTCCACAATTTCTCCATATAGTTCTGTTAATATTGGCACATAAAACAAATAACGCTTTTAGGAGGCACTATTATGAATAATGCTATGACACATTATATGGAGTTATTAGCTTCAAACCAACCCTGGAACCTTTTAATCTTTATGGCAGTCCCGGTAATCTGTGCAGAAACTTTAGCAATCACTGAGTTGATTACTCTGTTCACAAGAAATATGAAGGGAAAAGCAAGAGCAGTAAGCAGAGTAACCGGAATATTTGCCGGTATCTATTTCCTCGGAGTATTTATTTATCTGTTTACTACAGCAGTTATTCCGCTTACCACAACCGGTGGCTGGAGAGGCTTTGCAGACGTAGTTGCGGTAGGTTTCTATCTTGCAGGTGTTATCCCTTACTTTGGTATGACCTTATTGGAGCTTGGCTTCATTGGTAAAAAGAAGGACGAGACAGGCAAGTTGAAGCTGCATGCAATCTTGGTTGGAATCTTCCTGGTTGTTGCTCATGTTGCTATGATTTTTGGTATGCTTAATCCGAATCTCTTTATCATGAGTGCAATGAAATAATCGGAAAAAAAATAAAAGAACTCCCTTATCATTCGGGATGCTATTTTTGAAAGTGATAATAAACATTAAATCGACTTTTGAAAAGAGGATAACGATGATGGGGAGTTTTTTGATTCGAGGCGAATGTAACTGTCTGTCATTTCCTAAAATGAAAAAAATTTGATAAAGGTATTGACTATATCGTAAAATTGCGATATAGTATGATTAAGAAGTAAATACCAAAGAATGAATAGGAGAGGTGGATGTACTATGGAGATGGAAGCAATCTGTGCAGCTTTAGGTAATAAGACGAGATATCAGCTGATTAAGGCTCTCAAGGAGAAGTCCATTGCAACCTGCTGTAACCGTTTTGAATTCTTTGAGAATGGAGTTAGTGTCGGTGATGTTGTGAAGTTCACCGGTTTAGCTCAGTCAACCGTATCTCAACATCTTGCAGTATTGGAGAAGGCCAATCTGATACGGAAAGAGAAGAGGGAATTATGGAGCTGTTACTTTTTGAATCAGGAGGTATTGGAGCAGTTCCAGGAGCAATTGAAAAAAGACCTGCAGTAAGTAGGTGCTTTTTTTTAAGCCATATATATCGTATATTTGCGATATACGATATATAATGGATGGATGATATTGATAGGCTTCAAAACGGTAGTACACAGATTAATCATGTATTTTAAGTTACACTTCGAAAGATCGAAAAATAAAAATTTGGAGGATTTAATTATGAATGTAGTATGGAATTATGTTGGTGTCCTGCTTACCAAAACGGTTCAGGAGGTCGGGATATCTCTGCAACACAATTGGCGGGTTCTTGCAATCTCAATTCTAATTGCAGTTGGTCTGAGAACTTATGTGAACTCGGATAAGTTTTCGAGAGTACTATTGCAGAAGAAAAAGGTTTCGATTATTGCAAGTGTGTTGTTTGGCGCATTTACACCCTTATGTGCCTGCGGTACCACAGCTGTGCTAATCGGAATGCTGACAACAACCTTACCCTGGGGTCCGATTATGGCATTTTTAACTTCGTCACCTTTGATGAGTCCGGACGGCTTTGTATTTATCTCAGGAGTGATTAATGTCAGGTTTGCCATTGCATTAACAGTAGCTTCTCTTTTCATTGGTATAGCCGCAGGTTTAATTACCAATCTGATTGAGAAGAAGACGAATTATCTTAACGGTCAGAGTCGCTATCTTGGTAAAAAAACACCGGCAACAACAGAGTATAGTACAGCTACCACGTCCTGTAGCTGCAACGCAATGAGTGCAGAAGGAGATACAGCAGAGAATGATTCTGAGATAGTGATTGTAGAGAGTGGTGATCAGCTATGCTGTGCACAGAGAGAACAAAGGAAGCCCTTCTTGCTTGAGTTAACCAGGAGATTAAAACTGAAAGAATTACTACAAGGAATCTACCGGGTTGGAATAAAGCAGATCCTAATATTTTATGTAATCTTTATTGCAATCGGTTCAATAATTAACTACTTTATCCCGACCTCGATCATTTCCATACTTTTTGGTGAAAATGCTTTCTATGCTGTACCATTGGCTTCTTTGATCGGCCTGCCTTTATATATTACCACGAATTCAGGAATTCCGATTATTAAGTCACTGTTAGAAAGTGGTGCCAGTGAAGGTGCTATGCTTGCGTTTATAATTACGGGTTCTGCCACCAGTGCCTGGGTAATTGCAGGTCTGTCCACCTTCATGAAGAGGAAAGCGATTGCACTATATATTGCATTTGTACTTGCAGGAGGAATTATCTCGGGCTATGTTTTGGATCTGTTTAACCTCATAAACTGATTAAATAATTTGAATGAAATAATATAATTTATTTACTTATAAAATTTTATAAAATGCATTGACAATATTTCTTCTATCATGTATACTAACCCCAATCAAAACATAATTCATATCATTTATCTATGATTTATGGTGATTGATTATCCTATAATGAATTAAGTCAAATTAAGAAACGGGAGGAAAAGAATGAAAACATCATTACGTACTATGTGCTATAATATGTGTGGTATGTGTAGCATGCCAATGGTGACATATTTGCGAGATAGGTGAATGTGATGTTTTCATGTGCGAAGAAAAGAGTAAATCTTCTCTCCCGGATAGAATGAAAGACGAAACAGGAAGCTTATCAAGCTCTCCTGTTTTTTTTGTCTCAAATTTTATCACTGTAAAGTACCAAACTGGCAGAATAAAAGAAATGTAAAAGGATAACGCAGATACAAGATTATAAAGGATATTGGAGGTGGGAGTTTTGTTGAATCAAAAACCTATCGTTGAGCTTTCTGGATTAGGTAAGGTTTTTATAAGTAAGAACAATGAGGTAAAAGCGCTGGAGGATATCAACCTGACGATCTATGAAGGTGAGATCTTTGGAATTATCGGTCTTAGCGGCGCAGGTAAGAGTACCTTGGTACGATGTATCAATTTCCTGGAACGGCCGACAAGCGGAAAGGTAATGTTTGACGGAGCAGATCTGGGCAGCCTTATGGAACGGGATCTTCTAAAAGCCAGACAGTCCATGGGAATGATTTTTCAGCAATTCAATCTATTGATGCAAAGGAACGCACTGCAGAATATCTGCTTCCCATTGGAGTTGGCAGGAGTACCGAAGAAAGAAGCGAAGAACAGAGCAAAGGAGCTTCTTGAGATCGTAGGCTTAACCGATAAAGCGAAGGCTTATCCGGCACAGCTGTCCGGTGGACAGAAACAGAGAATCGCTATTGCGAGAGCATTAGCTACCAATCCGAAGGTACTGCTTTGTGATGAAGCCACCAGTGCACTTGATCCTACCACAACAAGATCCATCCTGAACCTTCTGAAGGAGATTAACCAAAAGCTTGGTATTACGATTATCGTTATCACACACGAGATGAAAGTAATTGAAGAAATCTGTAACCGGGTAGCGATCATTGATCAGAGTCATATAGCTGAAGTAGGAGCGGTGGAAGAGGTTTTCGTAAAACCGAAGTCCAAGATTGCCCGACAACTGGTATTCTCCGGTGAGACACATATTGATAATTATATCGGAGAACGCAAATGCCGTATCATTTTTGACGGTAAGTCCTCCTTTGAACCGGTAATCTCAAATATGGTTCTGGAGAGCAAGACACCGGTCAATATACTTTTTGCAGATACCAAGGATATCGATGGAAAAGCATTTGGACAGATGGTAATTCAATTGCCGGATGATGACAACGGATATTATAAAATTATTAATTATCTGAAGACCCACCAGATACCGTATGAGGAGGTGAGATAGCATGTGGAGTGAAGCAGTAATTAAAATGCTTGGTGTTGGTATTATGGAGACTCTGTACATGACCTTTTTCTCTTCCTTCGTTGCTTATGTAATCGGATTACCAGTCGGCATCTTACTGGTAGTTACCGACAAAGAAGGAATTGCTCCCTTGGTACCTCTGAATAAGGTACTTGGAATCATCGTGAATCTGGTTCGTTCCGTACCTTTTGTTATTCTGTTGATCACCGTAATGCCTTTCACCAGATTACTCATTGGGACGACGATTGGCTCCACTGCAGTAGTGGTTCCGCTAATCATTGCTTCGGCACCGTATATCGCACGACTCGTGGAATCCTCACTGAAGGAAGTGGATAAGGGAGTCATTGAGGCGGCACAGTCTATGGGGGCAACCCCATTACAGATTATCTATAAAGTACTTATTCCTGAAGCGATGCCCTCTCTAATCGTAGGAGGAGCTATCGCAGTTACAACTATTCTAAGCTATTCCGCTATGTCCGGCTTTGTTGGCGGCGGCGGTCTCGGTGACATAGCAATCCGGTACGGTTATTATCGTTATGAGACGGAAATTATGCTGGTTACCGTAGTAATTCTGGTAATTATTGTGCAGATCATCCAGGAAGCAGGCTTTAAATGGATGAAACGTGCCGATAAGAGACTATAAATTATAAGAAAATAGGAGGAATTATCTATGAAGAAGATCATTGCAGTTTTGGTAGTACTTACATTACTTACGGTGGCATTCACCGGTTGCGGCAAGAAGAGTGGAGAGGATAAGAAGATTGTGGTAGGTGCCAGTGCCACACCTCATGCTGAGATTTTGGAACAGGCCAGACCCGCTCTTGAGGCAGAAGGCTACGAACTTGAAATTGTGGAATACGCTGACTATGTTCAGCCCAATTTAGCATTAGACAGCAAGGACCTGGATGCGAACTATTTCCAGCATCAGCCTTATCTTGACCAGTTCAATGCAGAGAACAAAACCGATATCGTATCCGCTGGAATTATTCACTATGAGCCCTTTGGCATTTATCCCGGCAAGACAGCAACCTTTGATGCATTGGCAGACGGAGCACAGATCGCAGTTCCGAATGATGCAACCAATGAGGCAAGAGCACTTCTGCTGTTAGAGGCTCAAGGCTTAATCAAATTAACCGAGGGTGTTGGTCTGAAAGCAACCAAGAATGATATTGCTGAGAATCCGAAGAACCTTGACATCGTTGAGATTGAAGCAGCTCAGTTGGCACGTTCCTTACAGGATGTAGATATGGCAGTTATTAATGGCAATTATGCAATTGAAGCAGGCTTGAATGTTGCGAATGATGCCATTGCATTTGAAGATAAGGACTCCATCGCAGCTGAGACTTATGGCAATATTATCGCTGTAAATGCAGGAGATGAAGACAGAGCAGATATCAAAGCATTAGTGAAAGCGTTACAGAGTGATGCAGTTAAGAAATTCATCAATGATACTTATAAAGGTGCTGTAGTTCCGAAGTTCTAAGGTAAGCGGATGGAAGAAATCAGATTGAAGAAACTGGTCTGATCAAATCGGTCTGAAGAAACCGGATGTAATTAGCATCGGATAGAATAAAAAATGGGCTATCACTTGGAAGATTATCTCCGGGTGATAGCTTTTTTGCTTCATAGGGGGGGAGTGTCAAAAGGTGCTGCGCACTCTTCCTGATACAACAGATTGTTATTGCAAGCGAGCTTGCATAGCAATCTGTTGTATCAGGAACACCTCCGGTGCTTTTGACACTTTGACCTCCTTGCGAAGACGTTTCGCTCTATGACACTTTGATCTTCCTACGATGATGTTGTACTCTACGACGCCTAACCTTCCTCGGGGATACTGTGTCATGGAACACAAATGCTATGAATAATAAGCACTCTATATGGCAAATAAAAAATTGTTTTCATTCTTACGGAGTAACGTTTAACTAAATTGTATTTATTTTTTGTTCAAATTGCAATATTGGAAATGTTTTTCTGGGGTATTTGCTATGCAAACTGTTGCGGGATAAACAGTTCCATGCTACTATTAGAGTTACATAATTGCTATAGTCCTACTGACGGGGGTGCACCAGGTGAAGAAGCTTTTGACCTATAAGCGTATCTATTTATTATTACTCATGCCAATATCATTGATACTGATATTACTGGCGAAGAAAAGCAGCTTTTTCTCTGAACAGATTTATGCAAAGCATATTTATAGGATATTTTCCCGCATCATATCTTTGATTACCGGATTGTTCCCCTTCTCAGTAGCAGAACTGATCGTCATTGCACTACCGATTGCACTTCTGATTATTGTGGTGCGTTTTCTTCTTCTTCTGATCTTGGATAAGAAGGAGCGTAGAGATCGTTGGATCAAAGGATTACTGAATCTATTCTGTACCCTTAGTATACTGCTTTTTCTGTTTACAATCTTAGGAGGCCTGAATTATTATCGGTATCCCTTTATTACTTATTCTAATCTTGAGATCACGGACTCCTCCGTGGAGGAGCTGTATGCACTCACGGATAGCCTGATGCAGGAAGCAAATACATTAAGAGCAGAAGTTATAATGACAGATAGCCAGGGGGTATTTCAATTATCTATGAGTGATACTGAGTTAGCGAAGGAAGCCAATCAGGCTTATCGGCAGTTAGCCAAGGCTTATCCCGTACTTAGTGGTGCCTATGCTGCACCGAAGCCGATTCTTCTCTCAAAGCTGATGTCACAGACAGAGATTACCGGCATCTTCTTCCCATTTACTATGGAAGCCAATGTGAATGTCGATGTACCGGACTATTCTATTCCGGCAACGATGCTTCATGAGCTGGCACATCTTCGCGGATTTATGCGTGAGGATGAAGCTAATTATATTGCATATCTGGCCGGAATGAGCTCAGATGATGTGGAGCTTCAATACAGCAGTACGATGCTGGCACTAATTATAGCCGGGAATGCTTTATATGATGCGAGTCCAAATCTTTATTTTAATATCCGGGAGCAATATAGTGAAGGCGTGATTAGCGACATTCGCGCCAATTCCGTGTATTGGCAGCAATTTGAAGATACGGTGGTTAGTACAGTATCGAATAAGCTCAATGACACTTATCTGAAAGCAAATGCCCAAACAGACGGAGTACAAAGCTATGGCCGTATGTTGGATCTTTTGCTTGCTAAGTATCGTAAAGACCAGGAGTTGAAAAAGTAGAGTTTTGGTTAAAATATACAAAGGAAATCATCGGAAATAGATGCCTTCCAACAATAGTTACAACACACAGAACCCCTGAAGAAATTCAGGGGTTGATTTTTTAATTTTCTGTGTTATAATTATTAAGTAATTGTTAACAGAATTTAATGATTATCCCAAAAATGTAACATTTAAGGAGATTAAAATGACATTAACCAAAAAACTTCTGACTATGATTATTGCAACGTTGTTGCTTACCGCTTGTTTCGGTGCTACTGCATATGCATCCGAATTAGCTGTTCCGGCTACAACAGCACCAAGTACTACAGAAGCTTCCGGCGATACATTAAGTACGGATAACAGTATAGATGGACAGACAACCGATACCACTTCACAGAGTATTGTAGTGGATGAAGCAACCGATGAGAATGCAGACCTTCTTTTACAGGAAGGATATTATATCAATGAACTGGGTCAGATATGTTATGCTGATCCCACTACCGAGGATGCGACGGTAGAGGAGAAACCGGAAGCAGTAGAAGAAGTAATTGAAGAAGATGTGAAAGAAGAAGCAGAGGAGAAAGAACCGGAAGTTGAGAAGCCTGCCTATTCCGAGAGCGAATTACGCTTACTTTCCTGCCTGATTTATTCCGAAGCTGGTAATCAGAATTACAATGGTATGCTGGCAGTAGCAAATGTAGTATTGAACAGAGTGAAAAGTGACGCATACTGGCATGTAAATACAGTCAAAGAAGTTATTTATGATAACAAATGGTCCGTACAGTTTGCAGTAACGATAAAAGGCAGATCCGGTCGCAGTATGCTGGACAATGCATTAAAACTTTACGATACTCGTAAATTCACCGGCTCCAATCCGGAAGCGCAGAAGAAGGCAATGAATAAAGCGATTAAAGCAGCAAAGGCAGCCCTGACCGGAACGAACAATATCGGAAGCTATTTATGTTTCCAGAATAAGAGAAGCGCAAGCAGCATCAAGAGAAGATATTCCGATTATAAGATCCTTGATGATCATATTTTCTATCGCAGTAAATAAATACATATCATATATGATAGGTTGTTCCGCTGATCATTTCAGGAGAACAACCTTTTTTTATGTAATAGAATAGGGCATTCTATTACATAAAAAGCACTCCGTGCAGGATGCGCACTTCGCGGATAGGAAGTAGTTGCTTCGCAACCCGCTCAGGCGCGAAAGTGTCAGAAAGCTGACACTTTATTCTAATATACTTTTTTGGATTTCAGACTTTTATCTTCAGAATAATTGTGGTATGATATATCATAGCTGTATATATATAAGGAATTTGGACTAATAATGATATATTATAATAATTTGATAGGATACCAGGAGGTTTTTCATGGATAACAAAGATATAATAGAGGGTAATGAGCCGGAATCAACAGAGAAAGAAGTTGTTTCCAAGAATTTTATTGAAATGATAATTGATCGGGATTTGGAAGAAGGTAAGGTTAAGAATATAGTAACCAGATTTCCTCCGGAACCGAACGGATATCTTCATATAGGACATGCTAAATCCATACTTCTGAATTGTGGCCTGGCTAAAAAATATGGTGGTAAATTCAATCTTCGTTTCGATGACACAAACCCTACCAAAGAAAAAACAGAATTTGTAGATTCTATTATAGAAGATGTAAAGTGGATCGGTGGCGATTTTGAAGATCGTCTGTTTTTTGCTTCTGATTATTTTGAGCAGATGTTTGAAGCAGCAGTGAAGCTGATCAAGAAAGGCAAAGCCTTTGTGTGCGACCTGACTGCGGACGAGATCAGAGAATATCGTGGAACTCTGACAGAACCGGGCAAGAATAGCCCGTATCGTGATCGTAGCATCGAGGAGAACTTGCAGCTTTTTGAAGATATGAAGGCTGGTAAGTTTGCAGACGGTGCCAGAGTACTCCGTGCTAAGATTGATATGACATCACCGAACATTAATATGCGTGATCCGATTATCTATCGTGTTGCTAAGATTTCTCACCATAACACCGGGGATCAATGGTGCATTTACCCGATGTATGATTTTGCACATCCAATCGAGGATGCAATCGAAGGGATTACCCATTCCATCTGTACTTTGGAATTTGAGGATCATCGTCCTCTCTATGACTGGGTAGTAAGAGAATTAGAGTATGAAATACCTCCGAAGCAGATTGAATTCGCCAAGATGTATCTGACAAATGTCATTACAGGAAAGCGATATATCAAGAAGCTGGTAGAAGAAGGCATCGTAGATGGCTGGGATGATCCGAGACTGGTATCCATCAGTGCACTTCGAAGAAGAGGTTTTACCCCAGAGTCCATACAGATGTTCATGGAGCTGTGCGGTGTGTCTAAGAGTCAGAGCTCAGTTGATTATGCCATGTTGGAATATTGCATCCGCGAGGATCTTAAGCTCAAGAAGCCCAGAATCATGGCGGTTCTTGATCCGATCAAATTGATCATTACGAATTATCCCGAGGAGCAGATAGAATACCTGGAAGCACCGAATAATCAGGAAAATGAAGAAATGGGCAACAGACAGGTTCCCTTTGGCAGAGAGTTATATATTGAGAGGGATGATTTTATGATTGATCCCCCGAAGAAATATTTCCGTCTCTTCCCCGGTAACGAAGTGCGCCTGATGAATGCATACTTTGTGACCTGTCAGGATTATGTAACAGATGAAGCAGGTAATGTTACAGAGATACATTGTACCTATGACCCGGAGACAAAAAGCGGATCCGGTTTTAATGCAAGAAAAGTGAAGGGAACGATCCATTGGGTTGCAGCCAAGACAGCAATTGAAGCAGAAGTACGTCTCTATGAGAATATCGTGGATGAAGAAAAAGGTGTTTACAACGAGGATGGCAGCCTAAACCTGAACCCGAATTCTATTACTATATTAAAACAATGCTATGTTGAGCCAAATATTGCAGATGCAAAGGCTCCGGATAGCTTCCAGTTCTTAAGACAAGGCTTCTTCTGCCTTGACATTAAGGATTCAAGCCCAGAGAAACCGGTCTTCAATCGCATCGTTTCTCTAAAGAGCTCGTACAAAGTAACAGCAAACGAAACAGCACAAAGTTGATTTTGAATTAAAGGGGGAATATGCAGTGGCAAATTTGTTCTCAGGATTAGAAGCCTTTGGCCTAAATAATCTGACCGGAATGGATATCTATGATGAAAAAGAGAAGGAAACAGCAGGCAAATCTGCTGAGATTGAGAAGCCTTCATTTTCAGAAGAAGATACCATATTTGATAAAACGTTTAGTTGCCCGGTATGTGATAAAGAATTTAAGTCCAAGATGGTGAAGTCCGGTAAGGTGAAGCTTTTGAACCTGGATACAGATCTGAGACCGGTGTATCAGTTTATGGATCCGTTAAAATATGATGCAATTGTGTGCCCTCATTGTGGTTTTGCGGCATTAAATCGATTTTTCAATTATGTAACCAATAACCAGGCTGGATTGATTAAAAATACGATTTCAGCATCGTTTAAGGGTATTGGTGAATCAGGCAGTATCTTTACTTATGATGATGCTCTGGCTAGGCATAAGCTGGCTTTGGTGAATTCCATTGTTAAGAAGTCAAAGACCTCGGAGCGCGCTTATACCTGCCTAAAAATCGCTTGGATTCTTAGAGGCAAGGCGGAGTCATTATCTAAGGATACTCCGGATTATCAGAAGACTATGACAGAACTGGAGCACGAAGAGTTAGATTTCATTGCAAAAGCTTATGTCGGTTTTGATGAAGCCTTTAGTAAAGAGACATTTCCAATGTGTGGAATGGACGAGATTACCATGACACTGCTTATGGCAGAGCTGGCTAGAAAAACCGGCAAGACGGATGAAGCAGGACGTTGGGTATCCAAGGTATTAATCTCAAAAGAAGCAAATGAAAGAATTAAGCAGAAGGCACGAGACATTAAGGATTTAATCAAGGAAACTAAATCTGTCTAAAAGGTAGGATATTAAATTGAAGGAAAAACTGTACACGATTCCGGTCAATGATGCATTTGATGCGGACACGGAATGTCCTCTATGTTCTATGCGAAAACAATTGGAGTCCAATGCAATTGAATTTACCATGGGCCCAAGCTACATGGAGGATGATATTCGGGAAGCTACCTCAAGGTTAGGCTTTTGTGAAAAGCATCTGGATCAATTGTATAAGAATCAGAATCGTCTGGGCTTGGCATTAATTCTTAAGACTCATATGGATAAGATTGTGACCGATGTGGAGAAGCTGTCACGTTCCGGCATCAAGTTTTCCTCACCTTCCTTATTCCGCAAGAAAGCAGAGGGATCCGAAGTAGTCAACTATCTGAACGAACTGGAACAAAGCTGCTTTGTCTGTGATAAGATTGATCATACCTTTGAACGTTATATAGCGACTGTTTTTCATCAGTATCATACAGAGGAAGCCTTCCGTAAGAAGTTCGAGAAATCCAAGGGCTTTTGCACCGGACATTATAAAGTGTTGTATGGTACTGCACCGGAGCATCTGAGTGGTGATGAGCTGAATGATTTCCTGAAGAAATTAAATGGGCTTTATCTGGATAATATGAAACGAGTCAGAGATGATATTGAGTGGTTTATCAATAAGTTTGATTATCGCTATGCAGATGAACCGTGGAAGAATTCGAAGGATGCTTTACCAAGGTCGATGCAGAAGACAAACAGTATTCTTTAGTCAGAGTGTTCCGTGGTATATAATCCCTTAGATGGAATATACTAATAATAGAATAATACCATTGTTTGCAAGGTATCATTGTTTTTGTGATATCAAGAATATATCATATTTTCTTATTTGGAAAGATTAGAAAAGTTATTACTGCGCTAGTAATAACTTTTTCTTGCGAAATCAGACTTTTCAAACCTGGTAATATATAAGGTAACTATTCATTCCAGGCTCGTA
>JAGFXQ010000065.1 GCA_017861355.1 Bacillota bacterium | reverse complement strand
CTTTCTATTACTTACTTTAATCTGTTTACATCGAAATTCATCATTATTATTTTAAAATTATTCTATTTTAGATGATATCTTCTTTCCTTTGCGACTATCTTTGATACTGTTTTGAGACGATATAATCCATTATATTAAAGTTATCCTTCTGACAGGATTGAAACAGAGTTCCAACCTCATCTCCCTCCATAATGTAATGAATATTCCGAACATCCTCGCCATTGGTGATTACCATATCCGCACCGGAAGCTGTTGCAATCTTTGCTGCAGACACCTTCGTAGCCATTCCTCCGGTTCCTACCGAACTGGTGGAGGATTTTGCCATGTTACTCAGCTCTTCATTGATCTCAGTTACACAGGGAATCAGCTTGGCATCCTGATTGGTATGCGGGTCGTCGGTATAGAGTCCGTCGATGTCCGAAAGTAGAATTAATAAATCTCCTTCTACCAATGCAGTTACAATGGCGGATAAGGTATCATTATCACCAAAGTCAAGATCGAGCTCCTCTGTAGATACCGTATCGTTCTCATTTACCACCGGAATTACTCCCATGGCAAAAAGCTCTTCAAAGGTATTCTTTGCATTGGTGCGGCTGATATCGTTAATCATGGTATACTTGGTCATTAAGATCTGCGCAGTAATCTGATTATATTCTGCGAACAGCTTCTGATATACCATCATAAGGCTTGCCTGCCCAACAGCGGCACAAGCTTGTTTTATGGATCTCATGGTGGGTCGTTCCTGTATCCCCAAAGCTTTTCTTCCCACTGCGATAGCACCGGAGGTTACCAGTACGACATCTTTACCCTGATTGTGTAGATCGGTAAGAATTCGGATCAGCCGTTCCATCTTCTCCAGATTAAGACTTCCGGTCTCCGGATGTGTTAATGACGATGATCCAATCTTAATTACAATTCTTTTTTTATTCTTTAATAGCTCTCTTCCCTGCATTTCTGTAACCTCCCTATCCATCCTAACTTTCGTATGTTGTATGTGTATTCAACCCAACTCTATCTAGGTACATTGGATGTTTAATTATAATATCCTATCAAAATCAAGATAACATGTGTATTTTAATATACATTCCGTATTAAGCAATTATATTATAACGGACTATACTTTTGTGCGATTGCTTCGAATACTTTAATCCCATCGATTGCAGCTGATGTGATTCCACCTGCATAACCAGCACCTTCCCCACACGGATAGATGCCATGGATATTCGCTTCAAAGCTGTCATCCCTTACAATTCTTACTGGCGAAGAGGTTCTGCTTTCCACACCTGCAAGTACTGCTTCTTCACTGCCAAAGCCTTTGATTTTACGGTCAAACGCCAGAATTCCTTCCTTTACCGAGTCCATGATCTCTGGAGGGAGGCATTCATTCAGATTGGTCAGCCGATATTCTCCCTTGACATTCGGAGTAACCTTTCCAAGGGTAACGCTGTCCCTATTCGATAGCAAATCACCAAACAATTGCACCGGAACCAGACCTCTTCCCGCCTGATATGCAGCTTGTTCCAGCTTCCTCTGAAATGCTATTCCGCTTAAAGGATCCGTAGCGCCAAAATCCCCTGGCTGCACAGTAACTACAATCGCACTGTTGGCATTCTTCTCATCCCGATTATAATTACTCATTCCATTTACCGCAATTCGTCCCGATTCCGAGGAGGCATTGACCACAAAGCCACCCGGGCACATACAGAAGGAGTAGACACCCCGTCCTGAGCTCGTCTGATGTGTAAGCTTATAATCAGCTGCCGGAAGATGGATGTAATCCTCCCCGTATTGGGACTTACTGATCATACTTTGGCTGTGTTCAATTCGCAAGCCTATGGCAAAAGCTTTTGCTGTCAGATGAAGACCTCGCCGCTCTAACATCTCAAAGGTATCTCTGGCACTATGACCAATTGCTGTGACCAGCTGCTCACAGGGTATCACTTCCTTGTGACTAATCTCAATCGCGGTTAATCTATTATTCTCAATCGCCAGATCTGTTAATGCAGCACCAAATCTTACTTCTCCACCCAGTCGGATAATCTCATGACGCATGTTCTCAACAACATTACGCAGTTGATCGGTCCCGATATGCGGTTTGTTCAGATAAAGTATATCCGAGGGAGCTCCGAATTGTACAAAAGTCTCCATAACCAGGCGATATCGATTGTTCGCATCCTTAACCAAAGTATTCAGCTTACCATCCGAGAAGGTACCCGCACCGCCTTCACCAAATTGTACATTACATTCCGGATTCAACTCATTGGTGTTCCAGAAATGTTCCACGGCCTCTACCCTTTTTCGAACCTCATAACCCCTCTCCAGAACCAAGGGTTGATATCCGTTCTTAGCTAAGAGATAAGCGGTAAATAATCCTGCCGGTCCTGTTCCCACAATGACTGGCCGAATTTTAAGCTTCTGCTCACCGCTCGGAACAAAATGATAGTGCTCTATCTTAGCGATTGTCACATTTTCATTATGACACTGCTTCACAATAGCATCTTCTGTGTCCTTTTGTTTCATAGAAACCGTAGTGTCTATTGTATAGATATATTTAATTTCATTCTTCCTGGCATCAATGGATTTCTTATGAATTGTATAATCTATAATTCTCTGAGGTGGTAGTTTCAATGCTTTGGCTATTGCACCCACCAGCTCCTCTTCGGTATGCCGGATTGAAAGCTTCAATTGTGTTATTCTGATCATATTTACACCTTATTTTCATGTGTTATCCAAATTAGTTTCATGTTCTTCAATATTTATTTCATATTATTTATTTAATTTTCCTGCCGCAGTACCGGCCTGATATCCGGAACTCCAAGCCCATTGAAGATTGTATCCTCCACAGGTACCATCTACATCCAGAAGTTCTCCGACCAGATATAAATCCTTATTTTTCTTCGATTCCATTGTAGATGGTTCAACCTCTTTCGTATTCACACCACCACAACAGACCTGAGCATTCTCAAAGGAATTGGTTCCGTTAATCGTCAGCTTAAGCTGTTTGATCTGTTTTACCAGCTTCGAGACTTCCGAAGCATTGATCCGTTTGCTCGGCAGGAAGGGATCAAGCTTCGCTTCCTTGATTATTATATAATTAAGTTTATGATTAAAGAGTCCGACCATATTTTCTTCCAAGGTCTGATTCGGGTAATGCTGCAATCTTTTATCAAGTAGCTCCGATAGCTGATCCGGGGTCAAATCCTTCATGAAATCAATCTCAAGATGACAGTTTCTACCTTGATCCAGTGCTTTTGACAGAAAACGGCTGATCTGAAGGATTGGGATACCGGAGATGCCATAATCCGTGAAAATGATCTCACCCTCCTCCTTCGCAATTGGTTTTTGGTCAGCAAAAGCTGTAACGACAGCGATTGTTCTGACTCCGGAGACTGTCTTACAATACTTATCCGGAGATTTCAACTGAACCAAAGCCGGTAAAGGCTTAATCAGTGAATGTCCAAGGCTGGTTGCCAGTTGATAACCACTGCCGTCAGAACCAAGGGAAGGTGATGCACATCCGCCAGCAGCCAGAATAAGCTTCTCACTGTGGTAATTGTGGCGTCTCTTATCTTCTGTACTCTCCGTAATGATTGTGTAATGTGGTTCCATCACTTCCAATACCGCTTCTGAATAATGATATTCCACTCCCAACCGTGTTCCTTCCATGATTAGCACTTGAACTACACTGGTCGCCTGTTCTGAATTGGGATAATAATAACCCTCACGTTCTTTTGGGTAGATGCCTAACTCTTCAAAGAACTTGAGGGTTTGATTGACGTCAAAACAAGACAGCACCTTCCTAGCAAATGCGCTGTCATCTGATCGATAGCAATCCGTGGTCTGAACCCGGTTCGTGTAATTGCACTTTCCGTTCCCGGTTGCTAATATTTTCTTTCCGGCTTTTTCCTTGCGATCTATCACAAGCACCGAACTTCCTTGTCTTGCAGCAGCAATTGCCGCTACCAAGCCGGAAGCTCCGGCACCAACGATGATTACATCATACTCCACACTGGCAGCCTCCCATAATGAACAAATTACTCAATTTTTATACATTTATATTTGTTTCATTATATTTTAACCGAGGCATTATTTCAAGCTTTTCTTTTATTCATGACTGTGAATCGATTTATCGGTTCCTGTTGTATATAGATAATTCAATGATTTTTGTGCTAATCATCCGATTTCTTAACCTATCTTTTTTTGTCTAACTGGAATAGCTCTCCAATAAGGAGTATAACTCCTCAAGACTGTTCACATAGATTCCCTGACTTAATGCGATGCGATCCTCCTCTGGTAATCCTGAAGCTAAAATATGAGTATAGCTGTATACACTCTTCAGATCGCTGTTAAATACAACCACATACCCATCCTTTACAACCACATAGAAACGGAAGGGGACAAAATCCTCATTATATGTTTTCTTAATAGCGATCTCTTTGTCTGAGAATCGTTCCAATTCAAAGGAAATTAACCCTTTATTATATTCCGATAACGGCAAATCACTCATATAGGTTGCCAAATATTCGTCTATCTGCTCACGTGTAAGCCCAACTAGATAAGCAGGAGGGTTCAATTCCTGAGTCTCTGTGGTATTGGATTTCATATTAAAGATCTCCAGGATATATTTTGTTGTGGGTAATACAATCAGTTCATTCTTCTCATTTACCGACTCTGTTTGCGAATCGTTCTCGTCTGGAATCGGTGTAGGTTCCGCCATCTGAGTAAGGGCCAGTAATTGCTCTTTGCGCTCAATGGCTCTTTGATTAAAATTATTTAGTGCATGTAAATAGCTCATGTAATAGCAGACACTAAACATGACGCTTAACACTACAAAGCTCCCGAGATAAATTAATGCCTTTTTCAGTTTCATACGAAAACACTCCTTTGGCATTATTATCTCCATAATTTACATGCTTATACAATTATAGTAAGTATTGATTCAAAAAGCGAAGTCAATTTCACTGTATTGACACAATGAAATACGACTCCGCATAGTTATTTTATTATAGTTATTTATAGTAGATGTAGCTTTTTAAGAACCCGGATAATTGCTCCGCTCTTCGGGATAAAGCCTAATTCTTCTTCACTGATTCCCTTCATAAAGATCAGCAATGAGAAATAAATCAACAGAGCGATCACGAACGATGCTAATGTCGCTAGGATCATATTACCAACCCAGAGCATCAATCCCTGGTAAGCAAAGAAGGTGACAACACCCATCAGACCTGCACTTACCGCCGGTATGACGAAGGTTTTTACTACCTCCTGCTGATAATCCAGATATCGGGCAATCGCGATCCAGTTCAGGATACTTACCACCATTGGAAAGGTAACATTACCGATCACCAAAGCATAAGTACTCAGCGGGGTGAAATAAAGCAATAGAAAAACAATAATAATATGAACTCCTAAGGAAATCGCCGAGTGAATTACCGGCATTCTCATTCGGTTGATGCCCTGCAGTATCGCTGTTGACACTGTTGAGTAGGCATAAAACACGATTGAGATGGAGCCAAGCATCATCAGGTTCGCGGAAAGTTGAAAGTTATCGCCGAAAATCAGTGTCATGAACGGTGCTGCCAGAACTCCCATACCGACAGCGGCTGGAATAGCTATCACCATATTGAACTTGACAGCAGCATGCACCTTATGGCGGATGGAATCGATCCATCCTCTGGTCATATCCGCAGTAACCGTAGTTACAATTGCGGCTCCGACTGCAGTAGCTATCGCCACCGGAACATTCGTCAGCAGGCGATATTCACCGCTATAGATACCGATTAAGGTATTACGAAACTTCTCAATATATTGCTGACCGGCAACAGCACCTTCTCTGATTAAAACCGGCAGATCAAAGGGTGCAATGGTCTTTCCATTCATAATGTGCCCGAACAGAGAGCTGTCAATCAGACCACTAATCTGATATACTGTCTGACTTAAGATAATAGGAGCAATCGTCAACGCCAGAAGCTTAAATAATTCAGGATAGGTCTCCCGGTGTTCTGTCGTGTCGTGACGCATCTGCTTATTCAATACCGGTTTATAGATTACAAATACAAATAACAGGAATAGTAAAGCAACACAAGCTCCGATAAAGGTACCCAAAGTACCACCTGCCGCGCCATATGCAGACATATTCGGAGCTGCACTGTTATTCCTGATCAAGATCCAGGAAGCAGCAACGCTGACAATTGCATTGATAATCTGTTCCAATACCTGGGATACCGCGGTAGGAATCATCGTATTCTTGCCTTGATAGAAGCCTCTGAGTACTCCCATAACCGAGAATACAAAGATCGTCGGAGCCAGCACCTGCAATGGTAAGGTAGTATCCGGGCTGTCGAACAGTAAATGAGCCAGCAGATTTGCACCAAAGAACACTAACAGAGATGCAATCAGTCCAACCACGATCGCAAACATCATTGCACTCAGAAAAATCCGATAGGAGTTACGATGTTCTTTATTAATTCGTCTTACCGCCACCAGCTTCGATACTGCCAATGGGATACTATAGGAGGAAAGAATTAAAGCGATATTATATACCTCAAAGGCATTTGTATATAGTCCCATTCCCTCTTTTCCGATGATCCGTACCATCGGGATTCGGTATAACAATCCAATGACACGTACCAGAATAGAGGCAACCGCCAATATGCTTCCTTGTACCAGAAAATGATTACTTTTGCTCTTTGATGACATATCGCTTCTCCTTTTTCCTAACAGCAAACATACATTTATCAACTTAGGAATCTTTCTTTTGTCGTAACCGAAATATATATTGTCTTAGTTATCTTCTACTTAATTGAATGACTACATCTCCTGCTATTTTATGACAATATCATCTACACGGTCTCTTGGAAACAGAGTTATGTAGGTCTTTCCGGGGTTAAGGGTAAGCTCTTCCCCATCTTCATTATAATAGCGCATGAAGCGCTTTGCTTCGTTCTTCTTCCAATTAATCTTGATCATCCTGCCATTGGTTATATAATAACCGGAACCACTGGCATTCTCAATATCCATCGTCTGATAGTCATTATGATCGATGTCCCATTCCTTAACAAATTGGACAATAATATTCTTAAATTGTAGTTGCTTACCGGTGTTGGAATCCTTATGGGCTCCTCCGAACTGGAAACGATTATATAACTTATCCTTCGCATCATATTCAAAATAAGGCGTCGTATAGGCCGAGAATTTCAAGGAAATCTTATTTACTGCAGTATCTGAGGTTAAGTCCGTATCCTCTTCATAAAAGGAATAATGCGGATCAAAGTCCTGTTCGTATTTTGTCTCATAACCCTTCTGCTTAATCCCTTTTAAGATACCGTTCAGTGAGGCAAATGCATTATGTGGGGCCTTCATTGACTTATCACGGTAGAATACCGTGGTTCCTATTCCGGTCTCGCCGTCCAGATTATCAATTCCCAATGCCTTGATCTTTGCAGTTGCATACTTTGTCTTACCGTAATGAATATAGATTGCATCATATTCATCCGCGATGCTCACAAAGTAATGTCTGGAGCTGCGAGTGGAACCGATTCGGTCTCCGCTATAATTCTCACCAATCCCCAAAAGCCTTGTAATTCCGCCTTCTACAATGCACTCATAGACGATATCTGCCTGGCTGATTCCCCATTGGTTAGATACTGTCTTAAAATTACTGAATTGAAACGCATAGGGGCGTTTCGTTCCGACTTCTTCCGGCACCCATAGTCCGCTTATGTAGCTTTGCATCATTCCTTCATGGCTTGCGTTCTCCGGTGATATCGTTGGAGTTACACTTGCTTCTGCCTCAGGAGTAACGCCTGTCTCTTCTGAATCCTTATTATTCTCATCGTATTGCTTTTGGTAATCCTGAACTACACTCCCATTATATCCGCTATCTTTCTTGCATCCGATCAGAAACAGCATCGTAAGTATCATAAGTACATAATAAAT
The DNA here is from genome assembly GCA_017861355.1 of Bacillota bacterium. GTDB lineage: Bacteria > Bacillota > Clostridia > Lachnospirales > Lachnospiraceae > Mobilitalea. The sequence goes on along the minus strand of JAGFXQ010000065.1, from coordinate 5,151 downwards.
TAATTTTTTCATGTATACTTCATACCTTTCGTCATGATTTCGTGTCGTTATCTAAGAATCTGCAGCTTGTCCAACACTTCCTTTTGTTTTTCCTCCATCACCTTGCGTTCGTCCTCCTCCATATGGTCATAACCAAAGAGATGGAACATGCTGTGTGCGGTTAAGAATGCTAACTCGCGGAGCAAAGAATGACCATATTCTGTTGCCTGTTCTTCTGCCTGGTCGATGGATAGAACGATGTCTCCTAATAACAGTTCCCCACTCTCCGGATGAAAATATTCTGCAACCATATCTTCCAGGTCAGAGAAATCACCGGGGACCTCATACTCAATCACCGGAAATGACAGTACATCCGTTGGGGCATCAATTTCGCGGAATTCCTGATTGATTAGTCTGATCTGTTCATTATCGGTCAATAAGATGCTCACCTCAACCTCATAAGGGCATTCCACATAATCGAGACAAGCTTCGACCACTTTCTTTTCCATGGCTTCAAAATCAAAATCAAATTGTCTTGTTACTTCATAATCAAAATTAATTGTCATAATTCATTTCATCCAATCCCGATGGCCGCTTAGCTCCGTTTATTTAAACTCCTTCTGATAGAAATCCTTAAGAAGCTTAAAGTCCTTTAAAGAAAGCCCTGTACCATCAAAAGTTCCTTTCTCCATTCGCATTTGAAAGATGTTATCAATAATCTTGTTGGTAGTGAATTTGTTCTCTTCCGTCTTCTCTATGTATTCGATGGTTGATACTACACTATCTGATAACATAACGATTGCTGCTTCTACTGAGTTTGGTCTATCATACTTGATGTTATGCTCTCTGAGTATTGCTTTGACTTCCTTAGGAAATGCATAATCTTCTGCTATGATCAAGCCTTCTTCAATGTAATTCTTACCCTTCAGCTTACCGATCTCGTGATATAAACCACCGGCCTTGGCTATCTGCTCTTGTGCTCCGATCAGCTTTGCTGCCCGCTCAGATAGATCTGCGATACGTAGCGAATGAGCATACAGAATCTCAGAATATTGCTTTAGCTGCATTAACAACTCATTCGAAGGGGAACACAGCACTTCATAGCTGGAACTTGTTCCAATGATCCGGTCAAGGTTGGAGCTATCCTCCTCTTCCATAGACGATGGTAATTCCTTTTCGGTTTCCTCTATTTCAGAAAGAAGGCTCTGTGTACTAAGAATTGTCTCTATTTGCGGATTAACTATAGTTCGATCCGCTTGTATTGTATCTGTGGAATTTAGAACCGGTTGCTCTGTCTCATTGTCATTCATCCTACTTCTGCCGGTAATCCGCTCGTAGAGAAGGTTTAGCAAAAATGCAGCGATGATAACTACTAAGATACTGAACAAGGAAAACAGGTAATTATAATTCACCTTAGTATCAAAGATAAAATTATTGATCACAAAGGATATAGTGACATTGGTTGATAATACAATAATCGTAGCATAAATCACGGTAGAAGTGGATCTGAGTGCACCGGATAATAGATTCATTATGATACCAATGATTAAAGTGTGTATCATAATCTCCGGCTGCAAATGCAAGCTGATGCCCATCACAAAGGCTAAGCTGAAATGAAACAGTAAGCCCAGTTTATTATCAATTACCATCGCGACCAATAAACCGCCCAGCATCCAAAAACAATATAACGAAGGTTCCGGAACGATTAAAAGCAGTATGATTGAGAAAAGGTAACTTAAGGTGATTACGGTTTTCGCCAACTTTTTCTCTAAGATCGAATCAAGATTCAAACGAATGTAAAAGGTTGCCACAGTTGTTAAAATCATGGTCAATATTGCCACCTTTGCAATCTCGACACCGGGGGTCTTAAACCATATTCCGGGTACAATCGCCGCAATCATGGACAAGATGGGCAATATGGTAATAAGGATAGAATTTTGTGGTTTTCTATCCTTGTCTTCCGGGTTTTTTGCTGTATTTATTATAACATCCATATCGGAACCATTGCTATTCTTATCTGCTCTCATCTCGGTTTCCCCTGATCTTCTCGGATTTATAGTTGATGTGCCCTATTCTTTTGTGCTTTTCCTTCTCAAGATTCTGAGTCTCAAACCGCTTCTGCTTTTCTTCATAGCTATCATATGCCTTTACTATCTTTTGAACCAGAGGATGACGGACAACATCCTGGCTGGTAAGATAACTAAAACCGATATCATCAATTTTACCGAGTACCTTTAAAGCAACATCCAGACCGGACTTTTGTCCCAGCGGGAGGTCCTTCTGCGTCTGATCTCCTGTAATGACCACCTTTGAACCAAAACCAATTCTGGTAAGAAACATCTTCATCTGAGCCGGAGTCGTATTCTGCGCTTCATCCAGAATGATAAATGCATTTTCCAAGGTTCTTCCACGCATATAGGCAAGCGGAGCAACCTCGATTAAGCCTTTTTCCGTATTCTTCAGATATGCTTCCGGTCCCATAATCTGATACAACGCATCATATAAGGGACGCAGATAAGGGTCAACCTTGCTTTGGAGATCTCCGGGAAGAAAGCCCAACTTCTCTCCTGCTTCGATTGCCGGACGGGTTAATATGATCTTACTAACTTCATCATTCTTAAAGGCTGTAATTCCCATCGCCATCGCCAGATAAGTCTTACCGGTTCCTGCGGGACCAACGCCAAAGACAATCATCTTCTTACGGATCAGGTCTACATAAGACTTCTGACCGATGGTCTTCGGTTTAATCGGTTTTCCACTGATGGTATGACAGATTAAATCCTTATCAATTTCTACGATTTCTCTTTCCTTATCCTCAAAGCCAAGAGAAATAGCGTAATTTACATTCTGCTCCGTAATCTGATTCCCTCTTTTACTAAGCTCTAACAACTGCATAAATACACTCTTTGCTTTTGTTACATCCTCTGCTGCTCCTACTACCTTAATCTCACCGTTTCTGGCAATAATCGTTACATTAAAGGCTCTTTCAATAATCTTTACATATGCGTCAAATCCACCGAATACATTTTTCTCATGTTCTGCGGGGATATCAATGATTGTCTCCATTATGCTCATCCGCTGGTTCTATCCTCCACTCATTTTCCTGTATTGTTTTATATTCCCAGGCAGGTTCTTCCACAAATATTCTGCCCTGAGCAATACATTGATTATTTTCTATCGTTATATTAACATTATTCTCAGTTATCAAAACATCATTCTGAATTAATCGAGCTAAATATCTTTTTAAACGGGCTTCACTGATTGAATAAGCTTCTTCCTGTGTATAGGTTCGCTTTTCTTCCACATATTCCCTCGTATTAATCTCACCAAATTGGAAGGGAAGATAAAAACTATCCGTAATATGGAGCGTTTTTTCGTTTACAATTATATCATATAAGCTATAGGAATTACTAGGATTATATAAAAATAATTTTTTCCCGAAGAAGGTAAAATAATAGCCTTTCTTCACTTTTCCGGAGTATTTTTTGTCGATATAATTCATCGAGAATCTTTTATTATAATCATAATATGTACTGCAACGGATATCTGCATCCGCCACAATCGGCTCCTTATTGATAACCTCATCAAAATCGCCCATTACTGTAATGATCCCGGATACCAGAACATCACCCTTCTTTACGACATCGCCTTCCTGAACCATTGGAGTACCACTTCGCGTAATAATGGTTTTAATAATCGCATCTTTTGTTGCAACCATATGACTTGGGTCAATTGCAATCTTTGCGGGAGCCGGCATATTTGTCTCAGTGAGCTTAATTATCAGTCGAGTTCCTCTAATCTCTGCCGATACCCAGCCGATATCCTTATAGGTCAACCGGATTGTCTCTTCAATCTCCTGACAGTCCACCTTCTCCTTCTTGACACCGGTATATACATCATTTCCATTCAGGAATTTAACCATCGCTTGTGATGTATATTTTGAACCACCCAGGATACTAATATCCCAGATGAATAAGGAAAAGATGTAAACCAGACACATACAGAGGATGAAACCGGCGAAGAAACCGGTTCTTTTTTTATATCGATGAAGAATAAATACCAATCCGGTTTTCTTGATTATTTTGGGAACAATCTTGGTTTTCCTCGCGATTGGTTTCAGCTTCTTATAATTCTTCGCCAGAATATGAAATTGATATCCGTCGTTCACTTTCTTAAGATCCCAGATAAATATTTTTTTATTACAGCAAAGATTCACAAATCGTTCCGGTGCAATACCTTGAATATGTATACACAGAATTCCTCTGATCCAGTTCAGAAGTTTCATTAGCATAGGTTTCCCTCCTATTCTCCTTATGTCCCATAATTGGTTAGATAATTGCGAGCAAAATTTGGGGTCATGCAATTATCTATCTCATCATTGGTAGTAAATCGTATGTATAAAGCCGGTAACTCTCATCTCATCCTCGGTAAAATATAAAATATTCAACTGTTTTCCCTCTATACATACCTTACATTGCTTTGTCTGAACTTTGATCAAATTCCCATTATATTCGATAATACCTTTATAGTTTTCAATACAGAGCTCATTGCGCCCGGTTGCTGTAATAATTGGAGCTCCTGCTAAGATATCTGCCGACAGACCAATTTGATTTGATATTTTCTCCAGAAAGGTTGACCGGTCTTCATTTTTTTTAATCTTTTTTTGCTCCAAACCGGCATAGAGTGTATTTTTCGCATCCTTTTTGAACTTACTATGGGATGATTTCATACGATCTTTCATATATTACCTCCCTTAATAACAACTCCATATGACGGATATGCAATATATGAAAATATCAGAATTTGTAGACTATATAAAGCAATCTTACATGATACGACAAAATGATATTTTGAGAGGCCAAAGGATGATAAAAAAAGAAAGCTATCTATGCTATGTATCAGAGTGAAACTTCCCATACATAAGATAGATAGCTTTCTGTAAATCTTGATCAAAAATCTCTACAAATGAAAATCAAAATCACGATTTTCATTTGTCATCAAATACCTCTATAAATGAAAATCGAAAACGGATTTTCATTTGTCATCAACCTCTACAAATGAAAAACAAAATCAGATTTTCATTTGTCATCAACCTCTACAAATGAAAATCAAAAATCAGATTTTCATTTGTCATCGCAAAATTATGCTTCGCTTAATTTTGCTTAATAAAAA
>JAGFXQ010000001.1 GCA_017861355.1 Bacillota bacterium | reverse complement strand
TCTACTAAATTAAGTTTACCGGGAGTAACACCCAGCTCTTTTGCTTCTTCGACGCGTTCCAGACCGACACTATACGATTCTACTACAACTTCCTCTTCAGAATTGTCGAATTCTTCTTGCACTGCCTGTTGTAATGAGGTAGCTAATTCGTCTGCTTTATTGTCATCTTCACTCGCTGTAGTGATAACAATACCACCCTCAGCATCCTCAGCGAAATAACCAGCTTCATTGATCTGCTCCACCGTCATTCGAAGAGCGGATTCTATTGTTTGATTTTCTAAATCTTTAAGATCCATCTGCCGGATGATTTCTTCTCCATCATCATTCACCGATTTAACGGAAAGAACACGGTCAAAACGATTCACCGAGTATTCAATCGATGGATTTACATCAACGCTTACATAAGTATAAGGAGAAGCATAAGCCCAGGAACCTACGCCTAATATCATTACAGCTGCGGCAGAAGCAGCATATACAGAAAGTTTTCTTGCTATATGCATCCGTGGTTCTCTAACTTGGATGATCTGCCCTATCTCATATACTTTATTGTTGATTGCAATAACACGACCATCATCAGTAAGGACAGCAGCTTTATTTTCTTTGATTTCGACTACAACTGCTTTCATGCGCTATCTCTCCTCTCTGATGAATTGTAGATAATCTGCAAGTAATGGATACTCTCCAGAGAGTATCTCAATCGCTGCTATTATATACTTTCGATGTCGTTCTAATATTTTTCGGGGTAGCTTCGTATTTTTTTCGATAATTTTCAACGGAAGCTGCTTGCTTGTGCGCAGATCGCTTAATAGGAGAGGATTTTGAAGCATGTAATTCACTGCACAAGCACATGCTCTCCTTGTTTTGGCGGCACGGGGGGAGCACTCAGATAGTTCGAAGAATGAGAAACCATATTCTTTGAACATCATGTTTGCTGCTTCAATTTCGTATTTGAGATCATTGGAATCCTGTTTTGATACCTTTTCAGCGACAGCAATCCGAAGGGGAGCATCGTCTGCATCCTCCTCTGGCTCTGTGTCGAAAGTAATTGGATCAACCGATACTTCGTTGTTATATTTTATTTGACTTTTTATATAGTCAATGAGGCGGCGTTTAATAACCAAATCAACAAAGGATAGAAAACTTCCCTTATCAAGGTCATAGCTTTGTATTGCCTGAGTAAAAGCCATCAATGCGATGGACCATTCATCATCACTTTTTGTGATATAACGATGACAGGTCTTGGAAGCACATTTCAATATGTAATACTCCTGCTGCTTCACCAAAACTTCCAAGACAGATGGATCTCTCTTCGCATCAAGAGCCAAAGCATCAAGTTCTCTCATAATGATAACCAAGCCTTTCTTACAACCTATAAATAAATATCAGGTTATTTATCTGTATATTGTAACATTTAATGTAGCGTTATGTAAACCCGCTAATTATCCTAGTTAATTTTGTGAGTGAGAAGAACTCAAAAATGGCACGAATATCTGAGTATTGAATAAACTGTATAGAGATAGGATTCAGCAATTCTCTAAGTTTACAAGGAGGTTACTATGATAAATAAGGATGCGAGGGAGGCAAGAAACCAGGCTGGAATACCCTACAATGACATCATATGGTATGATGTTGTGGGTCAACCCTTCGGAACTGCCTCTTATTTTAATGCAATTGTATTCGGTGACGCCAATAATATCGTTGATACAAAAGGTGCCATGGCAGTTGAAGGCAATTTTGTCAGTTCAAGAGGTCTCAGCTTGGGATATGGTAATGATGGACATTTGACAGGAACAGGTTATAATCCGGAACTGGTACGTTTTCTTGTTGGCGGGGATGTAGCGATGCAAGGTCCGCTGGTAGTAATCGGTCATGTTGTCGCGGGCGGAAAATTCCGCGCTGCAAACGGAAGCACCTATATGATCGGTAAGGATGGTACCGGTGATCAAGTTCAAGAGATTACAGACTTGTATCAGGCGAAAAACGGAAGCAGATACTGGAGAGTAAGTGATCGAGATACCCATTATATAGTCTCCAGCTATGATGTCCCGCGTTATATTCCTGCACAGCGGATTAACGCTGAAGTTGGAAATTTCTTTGACGAGGCAAAAGCCAGTATTATGGACTTTCATGATTGTATCGTAGGACTTTCACCAAATGGGACAGCACAACAACATTATAGCGAGTGGATTCTTCGAGGAAACGATCCGATACAGAATGTATTTGTGATTGATGTTCGACCGAATGGTCTTCTGAATAAGGAGATAAAATTTGAGATACCGGAAGGAAGCCGCGCAATTGTTATCCTGCGAACCGGAGATAATGCGCATCTTCAGTATGGTCTCTGGGGTGCAGAGAGATTAGCGAATCGGACCCTGTATGTTTTTGAGGATGCCAAGAATATCTATATGGAGGTTCCGGCAGCAATCTGGGGAAGTATTCTTGCACCGCAGGCGATGTTCCATGCTCATCAAACCGGTGGTACGGTCAGCGGTAACGCTGCTTTAGGCGGATTTGCTGTTAATGCGAATAGTGGTTTTGAATTTCATTTGTATCCTTTCATTGGAGGAGTAGAATGCGGTAACGTATTACCAACTCCACCGATGCCCGTCCCGCAACCGATGCCACTGCCGGCACCGCGCCCGACACCTCCGCCGGTACCTCCGACACCGCGCCCGACACCTATGCCGGTACCTACGACACCACTGCCGACACCGCGCCCGGTACCCCCGACACCACGGCCGACGCCTCCACCGGTACCTCCGACACCGCGCCCGACGCCTCCACCGGTACCCCCGACACCGCGCCCGACGCCTCCACCGGTACCTCCGACACCGCGCCCGACGCCTCCGCCGGTACCCCCGACACCACGCCCGACGCCTCCGCCGGTACCCCCGACACCACGGCCGATTCCGATCCCGATACCTCAACCGGCTCCGCAGCCTTGTCCGGCTTGCGAAGAGTGCAAACCTTGCCCTGAGCAGGAAACGAAGATTATATTCGAACCGGTACCAATTCCGATACCGATACCAGTTGTCGAAGATACATGCAAACAGGAGTGCAGGATTGAAGCAGGAGTCATTTATGGTTGTATCTGGGGATGCAGTTGCTGTCATGAGCATAACTGGGAGATAAAATTATATAAGTCCTGTAAAGAGAAGAAACAATTATTGGATTGCACAACAATCTACAACTGTGGATGTTTCGAGTTCAGAGTCCCTTGCGATGACTTTTATATTCTGGAGATATGTCCGATCGGTCTGAATGCCAGTGCAATTACCTGTAAACCAATGCTTACGTTAAAGAATGTCGGAGTAATGAGTCTTATGATTAAATAATATCATTGTGCTAGATATATAGAACGGATGCAAATAATGAATACTCAATATTGAATTTGGTCGTAACAATCATTATAATAAGAACTAAATACAATAGGAAAGGGAGTATTCGAATGGCAAAAGTTTATTTGTTTTTGGCGGAAGGATATGAGGAAATAGAGGGATTAACAGTAGTTGATTTACTCCGAAGAGCGGGTATTGATATAGTGACGGTTTCTATTACAGGAGAACTTCAGGTAACCGGATCTCATCAGATTACCACAATAGCAGATACAATGTTTGAGGAGATGGATTTTGCTGATGCAGATATGTTGGTTTTGCCCGGTGGAATGCCCGGAACTAAGAACCTTCTGGAACATAAAGGCTTGGATCACCTTCTCAGAGAGTATGCATTATCCGGTGGTAAATTGGCTGCAATCTGTGCGGCTCCAAGAGTACTTGGAACCAAGGGATTATTAATGGGTCGAAAAGCAACCTGTTACCCGGGTAATGAAGATGCACTTCTCGGTGCTCATGTGGTGAATGTAGCTGTAGTTCAGGATGGCAATATCACTACATCCAAAGGAATGGGAACAGCTATTGATTTTTCCTTATCTTTGATTAAGACTCTGAAGAGCGGTGAAGAAGCATCCCGTATTGCACAAGCGATTCAATATCAGTATTATTCGGAGTAAGAGGTATATTTTCATTTAAAGCTTTTGATAGGGAAGTACTTGCTTACGCAGGAAGTATAAACAGATCAGATTTGGAACTGCCATAAATGCATTTACTAAATCGGTCATTTCCCAGACCAGTTCGAGCGACAGAATGGAACCAACAAAGATCATAACGATATAACAGATGCGGTAGGTACCTATTCCGGATTTTCCGAATAGATATTCTACCGCTTTTTCTCCGAAATATGACCATCCGATCAGGGTGGCGACAGCGAAGGCGATTAGAGAAATGCCCAGGAAAATGTTGCCGTAAGGAATGGCATCAAAGGCAGCAGTCGTCAATTCGGTGAAGGAATATCCGCTCACGGAAGAGGGATTTTTAATCAGATTCGTCACGATTACAAGACCTGTAATGGCGCAGATCACAACCGTATCCCAGAAGGTTGCACTCATAGATATTAAGGCCTGCCTGTCTGGACTTGAGGTTTTTGCTCCGGCAGCCGCGATTGCAGCAGAACCGAGCCCCGCTTCATTGGTGAATAAACCACGTGCAATTCCGTATCTGGCAGCAGACTTGATCGTACTGCCGATGAATCCGCCGGCTACCGCTGCCGGAAGCTTTGTAGGAAGAAAAGCACTTTGAAGAATCATCTTAAATGCAGAAAGAAGATACGGATAATTTATAATAAGTAAAACAATACAGCCAACAAGATAGAAGATACCCATAGCAGGTACCAGCTTGCTGCAGATATTGCCAATGGACTTGATGCCGCCGACGATTACGAGGCCAACGATCAGAGCGACAGCAATCCCCACAAGATATTCCGGAAGTCCCCAGAGGGTATGAAGGGTCTGTGTGACAGCTCTGGCTTGAGTGGAACAGCCTACCCCGTAAGAGGCAATTAAGGTAAAGATACTGAATAATACTGCTAACCATTTTTGACCGAGGCCATGCTCCAGTGCATACATAGGGCCTCCCAGAAAAGTGCCATCCGCAGTGCGCTTACGATAAAGAACACCAAGAAAACACTCAGCATAAGTGGTAGCCATACCAAGTACACCGGTAAGCCAACACCAGAAGATTGCCCCCGGACCCCCTAGGGCAATGGCAGTAGAAATACCTATAATATTGCCGGTTCCGATGGTTGCCGCCAAAGTTGCCGACAAAGCTGCAAAGCCGCTTAGATCTCCCTCTGCATTACGGTCGGGTATAAAGGATAGATGAATTGCCCTGCCTATATGCTTTTGAACACCTTTCAGGTGGATTGTAAAGTAGATATGTGCTCCAGTAAGGGCACACCCCATAGGAAATTATTAATGTTCTTTAGATACTCCATTTGACCAACCTTTACGATATCATTGCTATATGTATATGTCCGGAGACGGAAAAGTAGTCAAAGAACCGAGTGTGGATAATAGTCAGAGTCTAAGAAGAGATGAAAAAAGACTAAAAGAACAATGTACAATGATACACGGTCCGATTAGTCTTGTTCGATTATATTTAATATAGCATGGATATTCTGATAGGAATAGATCGAAATGTTAATTTGCTTCGTTATTCGTTCTGCAGTGCTTTCACTACATGCTCGAAACCCATGAAATGAGAAGCTTTTACCAGTATGGTATCCTTCGGCTTTATAAAATCGGGTAAACCGGTGATCAGCTCATCACGAGTCGCATAATACAGAATGCTACTATTTTTCTGAGCTACCTTCCCTAACTGGTCTCTGGCTCCTTCATACATCGTTTGAGACAGGGCTCCGACGCAGACCAATAAATCCACCTTTGTAAGAATTGCATATTCTCCAATCTCGCGATGAAGAGCTAATTCATTTTCACCCAGTTCACCCATATCACCAAGGATGGCAACCTTTCTGGTATCCGCAGTACCTAGCAGATCGAGAGCGGCCTTCATGGAGACAGGGTTTGCGTTATAGCAGTCATCGATAATAGTCCACTTATGTTCATGTAGGATGTTGCTTCTGCCACCTACCGGTTTTACACTAGCGATACCGGCAGCAATTTCACGATTGGTCATATCGAGCAGACTTCCAACAGCAGTAGCAGCCAATGCATTTAGCACCATATGAGCTCCAGGCAGCGGGACATCAGCAGGAAAGGTTTTATAACCTACATGGATATTGCAGCTACTTCCGAATAAACCCTTCGATATGATATCGCTTGCTGTTATGTCGTTCTCACTTTCGAAACCGAAGCGGATGGGACGCATACCCTTCACTTCCTGAATGGTAGAGAGCATATCGTCATCGCCATTGACACAAACTCGGCCATCTTCACTCATAAAGTCGAAGATTTCCGTCTTGGCTTTAAGAATACCTTCTCTGGAACCAAGGTTTTCAAGATGACACTGACCGATGTTCGTAATGACACAGATATCCGGTTTTGCAATCTCACTTAGGCGGTGCATTTCACCAAAATGATTGATACCCATCTCTAAGACGGCGATTTCATGAGCTTCCCTAATCTTAAGTATCGTAAGCGGCAATCCAATCTCGTTATTATAATTGCCTTCTGTCTTTAATACATGGTATTTCTGAGCCAGTACGGCGCTGATAAATTCCTTGGTGCTGGTCTTGCCTACACTTCCGGTGATACCTACAACCTTGATATTCAGCTGCGAACGATACCACTTAGCAATACTTTTCAAAGCTTCAAGGCTATTCTCTACCAGGATGCATGGTCCCTTTGGTGCTTCCGGAGCTTTCTCGCAGATAACACCGATGGCACCGCGCTCAAAAACATCCTGAATAAAGGCATGACCGTCGACACGTTCTCCAACTGAAGCGATAAAAAGATAATCCGTTTCTACCTTTCTGGAGTCCATGACTACACCGGCTGCCTCACGTCCGGAATCTATTCCAAGTAATTTTCCATTACAGGCATCTGCAATCTGAGTTAATGTCATATTTTTCAATCTTTCATCCTCCCAAGAGATCTGACGGATTATTTGTATTTATTTAATGAGATTTCAATTATTTTCTCACACAAGCCTGTAAAATCAATACCGATCACCTTTGCTTCCTGCGGAAGTAAGGAGGTGGGAGTCATACCGGGCAAAGTATTTGCTTCAAGACAGAAGATCTCATTCTGCTCACTTAGCATGAAATCCATACGGGCGTAGGTTTTTAGACGAAGAGCAGCGAAAACATCTTCTGCGATCTGTTGCATGCGTACTGTTAATTCCTCGTTAAGAACTGCAGGGCAAGTCTCGACTGCACTGCCTGCCTGATACTTATTTTTGTAGTCATAAAAACCTACAAGCGGAGCGATTTCAATCACCGGTAAGGCTTTCCCGTCGATAACACCGACGGAAAACTCACGACCCTTGATGAACTGTTCAATTACGACTTCATTTCCATAATGGAAAGCATTGGCAAGTGCACCCTGCATCTCAACTTCGGTATTTGCGATTGAGACACCGACGCTGGAACCGCCATTGCACACCTTTACCACACAGGGGTACAAACTCCATTCGAAGGTTTCTCCTTTTTTTACATGAATGCCGGACGGGGTAGGAATATGATAATAAGCAAAAATCTCCTTGGATATTGCTTTATCCATTGCGAGAGCACTGCTGGTATAATCGGTTCCGGTATACTTGATCCCCATCAGATCAAACGCAGCCTGAAGTTTGCCGTCTTCTCCGTTCTCGCCGTGAAGAGCTAAAAATACGATGTCAGCACTACGACAGATATCGATCACGTTTGGTCCGAAGAAGCTGTCCGGATTATCTTTTCTAAGTGCCTTGACCTGTGCAATATCCGGATTGCTTTCTTTGATTGCTCCAAAATTAGCAGCAAAATCCTTCTCTATTTCAAATATGTTGGCAGTCTCGCCTTCATAGCCTAAGTATACATCGAGTAAAACAACCTTATGACCGGCACCCTTAAGAGCTTTATAAATCATTCCGCCTGTCGACAAGGATACGTCTCTTTCTGTACTGGTGCCTCCAGCCAATACTACGATTTTCATTCTTTATCCTCACTTTCGTCCTGATTAATTTCATTTCCAAAACAGTATAACGCAAAGGAGTTTACAAGTAAAGAAGATTAACCGCTTATAGCACTATTAGAAAGATAAAGAGCACTAAGTGAAGATGCATTTTACGGATGAATGAACAGGCCAATCCCGGGTTTGTTTCAACCGAAAATGGCAAAGAGGAAATCTCCCTATGGATGTCCAATGGGGAGATTATATGCAGAATTTCTTTAGTTATAATATATCTGTCAAATGAATTAGTTCATAGGTCAAACCTTTCATTCTATAGATGGAGCATTCTGCTCCTAGCGGGAAACTCGTATCAGATAGAATTAGATTTGTTACTAAACTAATTTAGTGTTGGATTTTTCCAATTAATATGGTAAAATATAACTACCATTATATAGGGAGGTAAGTTATATGAAACACAGTATTAAGAAGTTTTATGCGATTGCGCTCGTAGCAGTCCTCATGTTGTCCATGCTTTCTGCATGTAGCAGCAGTGAAGACACTAAGACTACAGAGCCAACGGCTGCACCTGCAGCAACAAAGGCTGCGGAGCCTACAGCAACACCAGTTCCGACAGAAGCACCAAAGGATCTGGGAGGTATGGAGATCGTAGTCGGTAATTGGTGGGAGACGGATAAAGAGCCCACGACACAGAAAGAAGAGGACACGCTGGCGTACAGAAATGAGATGATGGAGAAGTATAACTTCAAGATCAAGAATGTAAATCTCGGCTCGTGGACAGAATATCAGGAAATCGTTGTCTCTTCCATTATGGCAGGAGATCCGGCAGCAGATGTATTTGTAATGGATCAGAAGTTCATCGCAGCTCCGTTACAGCAAGGTTTACTGTATCCTCTTGAGACTCTGAAAAATTTTGATTTTACTCAGGAGAAATGGAATCAGCAGGTACTGGATCTTATGAAATTCAATGGTCATAACTACGGTATGGCTATCGGAAAGATGGAACCCAGACTTGGTATCTTCTTTAATAAGAGATTATTTGAAGAAGCAGGAATTGATCCTGAGCTGCCTTATGAATTACAGGCAAAGGATGAATGGAATTGGGATACCTTTACGGATTTATGCGCAAAATTAACACGTGATACCAATAATGACGGAACACCGGATGTATATGGTCTCGCAAGTTTCTCCAAGGATTTCTTCCGTGGTTGTGTATATTCCAACGGAGCTCAGTTCATCGGTAAGAGTGATGACGGAAAGTTCATTAACACGACTGGCGATGCTAAATTTTTAGAAGCTCTGGAATGGGGTATCAGTTTGTATGATGCAGGTTATCATATGCCTCAGCCGGAAGGCTCTAACTGGGATTGGTTCATTCAACCTTTCATTGAAGGCAAGGTTGCGATGCAATGTGCAGAGGAGTATAAGGTTAACACCTGGAAGGACATGGAGGATGATTGGGGCTTTGTAATCTTCCCGAAGGGCCCGAATGGTCAGATGATGACGGTATTCACAGAGAATATTGTTGTTATGCCGGCAGGTCTGGATCCTGAATATGCAGAAAATGTAGCATTTGCATATAATTTATTTACCAATACAACACCCGGTTATGAAGAAGAAGATTGGAGAGCAAACTATTATCCGGTATTCAGAGATGCAAGAGCAGTAGAAGAGACGCTTCCTTTATTCTACGAGCCGGATCATGGAACGATGTCTTACTTGCCGTTAATTGCCGGTATTGATTACGGCGATGTATGCTATGACTTGGATGCTCGTGCATTAACTCCTGCAGAATCGGTGGAAAAGGTTCAGCAGCTATGGCAGACTTTCCTTGACACAGCAAATGGAGTGGAGTCAGTGGCACAATAATACATAGTTGTGAAACATTTACAAAAAGAATCTTTATGATCTAAACATATTATTTCGTCGGTCATCCAATACTAATCTTGGGTGACCGATTTTTTTGTTATTATATATTCTTCAGTCAAGGTTAAGTGTGATAGTAAATGGTTCATACGGCAAGTTTGTATCTATGGTATCAAATTGCAGTCTATGATAAGAGAAGGGTTATTAATATGAAAAAAGTCGGAATAACAATTGGATGGTAGAATAAACAAAAATTACCATCATAATATTTCCCTAACCTGTTAACAATAATATTACAGGCAATACAAAACGAAATCACGTGCGGTGACAATACTTATAAGAAACCGCTGAACCTACAATCAGCTGATTTTGTACTTGGTTGCTTTGATATTAACCAAAATGGAGGTGAAATTAATATGGCAAGTAATAATAACAATAGTGGATCTAACAGAGCAGAGGTTCCTCAGGCAAGAGAGGCTCTTGACCGTTTCAAAATGGAAATTGCAAACGAAATCGGTGTTCCGTTAAAGCAAGGTTACAATGGCGATTTAACTAGCAAACAGAATGGTTCTGTAGGCGGAGAAATGGTTAAACGTATGATCAGACAGCAGGAACAATCAATGTCCGGTGGCCAACAGTAATAGGAAATCGAACAAGAGGAAACGTGAAAGCGTTTTACTTGAATTGAAAAAGAACATCACCGTCTTGAATGGCATTACCGTTCAATCGGTGATGTTTTTTTTTCTGTTATATAGTATAATAAAGCGTAGTGAGCATAATACAAGCTTGCTTGATATTATGCGATCGGAGCAGGAGATCATGAACAAGTACTGTGTTCATGATATAATAAAGCGTAGTGAGCATAATACAAGCTTGCTTGATATTATGCGATCGGAGTAGAAGATCATGAACAAGCACTGTGTTCATGATATAATAATAACAAGACTTGTCGAAAGCAGGGATCCTAAGTGAACAAAAGAAGAAACAGAAGAACTTTAAGAAAAAGAGTACGAAATGCGCTGAACTTTTCTGCGTTTCTGCCGGTAGCTTTTTTAAGTGCTCTGGTAATTGGTCTGTTATTGATCATAACGCATGGAGTTGCCGGTTTTCAGGTGGAAGCGGTAGGAACGATCATTCAAAATGATATTAATTCTGGGAATGCACTTAAAATTTTAGGGCTTCAACATATTAGCGAGTTAGATCCAAAGGCGCCGGTAACCGAACAATGGTTGGATGAAGTCAGTCTGAACAAAGTATTTCGTGAATATTTTTCCTTTACGCGGAACGAACGGGTAGTCTTTATCACCATCACAGTACAGGATAAAATCGTGTATTCTAACGAAGAACCGGTAAATCGTGATATGATTGGTATATACAGATCCGTAATATCTGAGAAACCTCTGTTTGATATGGCGGGATTACCGATAGGAAGTATTAAAGTGCAGATCAATCCGATCTTCTCGTCGATTGTTATGGGCGGACTGTTGGCAGCCGTTGCTATCTTCGGGTTGTGTGCACTATTGGTATCAAAGATACTGGGTTTGTTGTTGGCAATCCCGATTATTAATCCGATCCGCCAATTGGAGATTAAGATGAAGGCAGTCTCGGATGGTGATATTGAGACAGCAATCCATACGGAAGTCGTTTTGAAGAGGCCGCTTCGGGAGATGGAATCTCTGGCAGACTCAACAAATACTATCATTCGTAAACTTCATGATTATGGTGCAGTGCTGGAGAATCAGAATAAACTGTTGGAGGAACAAAAGGAGACGGTAGAAAATCAGAAGGATATCCTGGAGAGTCAGAACGCAGAACTGGAAATGCAGAATGAAGAACTAATTAATTCGAAAAATAAAATACAACAGCAACAAGGACAATTAATTCAAAGTGAAAAGATGGCAAGTGTGGGTATGTTAACGGCAGCGATTACACATGAGATTAATACACCGATGGGAGCGATCAACAGCAATGCTCAGCTTGAGGATATGGTGTTGGAAAGTATAGCAGGAAACCGTATTATTCAGGAAGATGAAGAACTTAGTTCCCTATTTGCCAGATTAAAAGAAGTAAACGACATTAATCTGATTGCCTGTGATAGAATAATTGAGATAATCAAAAGCTTAAAATCCTTTTCCAGACTGGATCAGGCAGAATTTCAGGAAGCAAATATCAATGACGGAATAAAAAGTGTGCTGGTATTAACGAGAAATCTGCTCAAAAACCGTATTACAGTGCATGAAGATTATGCAGAGCTTCCTATGGTGAAATGCTTCCCTGGGCAGCTGAACCAAGTCATTATGAATATTGTAGTAAATGCCTCCCAGGCGATTGAAGGGGAAGGGGATTTATATATTCGGACCTATCAGAGCGAAAACAATGTTTACATAGCAATCAAAGATACCGGCATTGGTATCAGACAGGAAGACATCAGCAAACTTTTTGATCCAGGATATACCACGAAAGGGGTTGGAGTCGGTCTTGGTTTAGGACTATACCTTAGCTACAATATAATGCAGGGACATAAAGGAGATATCACAGTAAACAGTGAAGTGGGAAAAGGTGCAGAATTTATTCTGCGGATTCCGATGGTGAATGATAGAACATAAATATTAAATGAAGGCGGAGAGCAATAATAGTGAGCAGAACAATAATGGTAGTCGATGATGAAACAATGATAACAACAACTCTTTCCACCATGTTTAAACTTATGATGAAGGAAAATGTCATCGCATATAATGATGTGGAACAGGCACTGAACTGCAACGAGCTGATCAATAATCAGGTAGACCTGATTATCTCTGATTTTATGATGCCGAAGATGAACGGTCTTGAGTTCCTGAAGAATGTCAGGGAGAAGTGCCCGAATACGGTAACCATCTTATTGACCGGATATGCAGATAAGGAGAATGCAATCCGTAGCATCAACGAAATTGGTCTTTACTACTATCTTGAAAAACCTTGGAATAATAATGATATGATTAAAGTGGTAAAGAATGGACTTGAGAAGAAGGAACTGGAGGATGATCTTCGTAAGAAATATGATGAGCTCGAACAATCCAATCATGAGATAACAAGGTTGTATGAATTGTTGAAGCACGATTATAACACAGAGACGGAAAGTTCGAAAAATTTGATTATAACGCTTGCCAATGTAATTGAAGCAAAAGATAAGTATACGGATGGACACACCAGAAGAGTTGGGATGCTCAGCCGAATGCTGGGAGATCGCTTGGGACTTGAAGAAGATAGACTGAACCAGCTTGAGATTGCAGGAATTATTCATGACATCGGTAAAGTAGGGGTTCCCGAGAATATCCTGAATAAACCCGACCGATTAACGGAAGAAGAATTTGATATCATTAAGAAACATACCGAGATTGGGGAAACGATCATAAAACCGCTTGGATCCTTAAGGGATTGTATCGGACCGGTGCGCAGTCATCATGAGAAGCTGAATGGATCCGGCTATCCGGATGGATTGAAAAGCGAAGAAATCAATATGGAGACAAGAATATTGGCGGTCGCAGATATCTTTGATGCTCTCTATTCCGATCGCCCGTATCGTGCAAGGATGTCGATAGAAGAAGCAAAGGAAATATTGGCAAAGGATGTTCGTAACGGTTGCCTTGATATACGGGTTGTAGATGCTTTGTATGAGCTTCTTGCCGAGGATGGACTTGCACAGGTATTTAAGTAAATTATGAAATAACCATTTCCAAATCCATGACTATTATGATAAAATAAACGTACTTTGAAGAAATTTACTATTTTCTGGGGACATGAGCGGTACAAAAGAAAGCATATACTAAATACAAGATACGGATTACTACTAAGTAGGTAACGCCGATTACGCAATATAGAAAGGGATTGAGGATATGGGTAAATATTTTGGAACCGATGGCTTCCGTGGTGAAGCAAATGTCAATCTGACAGTAATGCATGCATATAAGGTAGGTAGATTTTTAGGAAATTATTATGGTAAGGAGCATAAAGCGAATATTGTAATAGGTAAGGATACAAGAAGAAGTAGCTATATGTTTGAATATTCATTGGTAGCAGGACTAACTGCCAGCGGTGCAGATGTATATCTGCTACATGTAACTCCTACTCCGAGTATCTCATATGTTGTACGGAGTGAGGGTTTTGATTGTGGTATTATGATCTCTGCCAGCCATAATCCTTATTACGATAACGGTATTAAAGTAATCAATGGTAACGGATATAAGCTTGAGGCTGAGATAGAAGAACTGATTGAAGATTATATCGATAGTGAGACGGATGATTTGCCTATGGCAACCAGAGAAAATATCGGAAGAACCGTGGACTATGCAATTGGAAGAAACCGCTACATAGGTTATTTGATTTCCTTGGCTACCAGATCCTTCTCCGATAAGAAAGTCGGCCTTGATCTTGCGAACGGTGCTGCTACTACGGTTGCAAAGGGAGTATTTGATGCTCTTGGTGCGAAGACCTTTGTAATCAACAGTGAACCGGACGGAACCAATATCAATCGCCACTGCGGGTCAACCCATATTGAACATTTACAGAAATTTGTGGTAGAAAATAAGCTTGATGTTGGATTTGCCTATGACGGAGATGCAGATCGATGTTTAGCAGTCGATGAAAAGGGCAATATTCTTGATGGTGATCTTATTATGTATCTTTGCGGTGTTTATATGAAGAGCCGTAATGATCTGAAGAATAATACGGTGGTAACTACCATTATGTCGAACCTGGGTCTATATAAAGCACTGGATAATAAGGGAATTCAATACGAGAAGACGGCGGTAGGAGATAAATATGTGTATGAGAATATGATGACGAACGGTCACACGATCGGTGGAGAGCAATCCGGACACATCATATTCAGCAAGCATGCTACAACAGGAGATGGTGTACTTACTTCCTTGAAGATTATGGAAGTTATGCTCGAAAGTAAGGCTCCGTTGTCAGAACTTCTAAAGGAAATTACGATCTATCCCCAGCTTATGGTGAATGTAAAAGTACATAATAAGAAGGCTGTGAAAAATGACCTGATTGTTATGGAGGTTGTAGCAGAGGTTGAAAAGGAGTTGGGTAATGATGGTCGTATTCTGGTTCGTGAGAGCGGTACAGAACCAGTAATCCGTGTTATGGTTGAGGCTGCGTCAGAAGAGATCTGCCGTACGTATGTGGATCGTGTTGTAGAAACCATGAAGGCGCAGGGACATGTGAAATAGCGATTTTATAGAAATTTTAAGTAAATTTCACAAAAAAGCCCTAAACAAAAATAAAAATGGTATTTACAGAAGCCTTATGTTATAATATACTAATGTCAAAATGTCTGCAAATGCGGATGTTATGTACTTTTACACTGTTGCGTATGAAATAAACATAAATGGTAAAAAGTAACATACAGAAATATACTTGGAAGATTTGTCTTCCGAGAAGAAGAATAGGGATAATAATCATCCCAATATACTAGGAGGATTCAAAATGAGTTTACAGGTTGAAAAATTAGAGAAGAATATGGCTAAGCTTACCATAGAGGCTTCCGCTGAGGAATTTGAGGTTGCTTTAGAGAAAGCATATCAGAAGAATAAGGGCAAGATGAATGTTCAGGGCTTCCGTAAGGGTAAGGCTCCCCGTTCCATCATCGAGAAGATGTATGGTGTAAGTGTATTCTATGAGGATGCAGCAAATGAGCTGATTCCTGAGGCTTATGACAAGGCTGCAACAGAAAGCGGACTCGATATCGTATCCAGACCTGACATTGATGTCGTTCAGATTGAAAAAGGACAGAGCTTCATCTTCACAGCAGAAGTAGCATTAAAGCCGGAAGTTACCTTAGGCACCTACAAGGGTATTAAGGTAGAGAAGAAGGAAGCAGAAGTAACAGAAGATGAGATTATGGCTCAGATCAATAAAGAGCGTGAGCAGAATTCCAGAACAATTACCGTAGATGACAGAGCAGTTCAGGATGGCGATATTACTGTAATCGACTTCGAAGGCTTTGTAGACGGAGTTGCATTTGAAGGCGGCAAGGGCGAGAACTATTCCCTTACCATCGGTTCTCATTCCTTCATTGATACTTTCGAGGAGCAGTTAATCGGCAAAACAATTGGCGAAGCAGTAGAAGTTAATGTTACCTTCCCGGAGGAGTACCAGGCGAAGGAATTAGCTGGAAAGCCGGCATTATTTAAGGTTACAGTCAAAGAAATCAAAATGAAAGAGCTTCCTGAGCTTGATGATGATTTCGCTCAGGATGTATCTGAATTTGATACTTTGGATGAATATAAAGAGAATATCAAGGCTACAATTAAGGAAAATAAAGAAAAAGAATTAAAGACAGCTAAGGAAAACGACGTAGTTGATAAAATCATCGAAGGCGCAACTATGGATATTCCGGAACCTATGATTTCTGCACAGGTAAATCAGATGGCAGAAGATTTCGCTCAGAGAATTCAGCAGCAAGGTCTTTCTGTTGAACAGTATTTCCAGTTCACAGGTATGGATGCCAAGAAATTCTTGGAGAGCATGAAGCCTCAGGCTGTGAAGCGTATCCAGAGCAGATTAGTATTAGAAGCAGTAGCAAAGGCTGAGAAGATCGAAGTGTCCGAAGAGGATGTAGAGAAAGAGCTTACAGAGATGGCTGCTATGTACCAGATGGAAGCAGATAAATTAAAGGAATTAATCGGCGAGAAGGAAAAAGAGCAGATTAAGGCTGACATCGCAGTTCAGAAGGCTGTTGATTTTGTTGTTGCAAAGTCAAAGGAAGCATAAGCATCTAAGAGACAACGCATAGATAGATAAGGAGGATAAATGTATGAGTTTAGTACCTTATGTCATTGAACAAACAAGCCGTGGCGAGAGAAGCTACGACATTTATTCCAGATTGTTAAAGGAAAGAATTATTTTCCTTGGTGAAGAAGTAAATGAGGTAACTGCAAGCTTAGTAGTGGCACAGTTATTATTCTTAGAGTCAGAGGATCCGGGCAAGGATATTAATTTCTATATTAATAGCCCCGGTGGATCGGTAACTGCAGGCATGGCAATCTATGATACCATGAACTATATCAAGTGTGATGTATCTACCATCTGTATCGGTATGGCAGCAAGCATGGGTGCGTTTTTATTATCCGGCGGAACCAAGGGCAAGAGATTCGCTCTTCCTAACGCAGAGGTGATGATTCACCAACCCTCCGGCGGTGCTAAGGGCCAGGCTACCGATATCAAGATTGTTGCAGATAACATCCTCAAGACGAGAAGAAAACTCAATGAAATCCTTGCTAAGAATACCGGCAAGCCGATTGAAGTCATTGAGGTTGATACAGAAAGAGACTTTTATATGAGTGCTGAAGAAGCTCGTGAATACGGTATTATCGATGGTATATTAGTAAGCAGATAATCCTGTATCACCGGATGCTTTGCTCAGCAGAGAGAAGAGGTGATAAGGCAGTGGCAGGAAAGGTAGAAGACAGAAAACAACTGAGATGCTCCTTTTGTAATAAAACGCAGGACCAGGTTAGGAAACTGATCGCAGGACCCGGAGTCTATATCTGTGATGAATGTATAGAAATATGCAGTGAAATTATCGAGGAAGAATTCGAGGGTGAACCGGTAGTCAATACGGACATCAATCTGTTAAAACCCGCAGAGATTAAGGCTTTCTTAGACCAGCATGTAGTAGGACAGGATGAAGCGAAGAAAGTACTGGCTGTCTCTGTATACAATCATTACAAACGAGTGCTTGCGGAAAAGGATTTGGATGTCGAACTTCAGAAAAGTAACCTTCTTATGATTGGTCCTACTGGATCCGGTAAGACATATCTGGCTCAGACGTTAGCAAAATTACTGAATGTACCCTTTGCAATTGCCGATGCAACTGCACTGACCGAAGCAGGTTATGTAGGTGAGGATGTGGAGAACATCCTGCTGAAGATTATCCAGGCTGCGGACTTTGATATCGAGCGTGCAGAATATGGTATTATTTACATTGATGAAATTGATAAAATCACGAGAAAATCGGAAAACACCTCCATTACTAGAGACGTGTCCGGAGAAGGTGTTCAACAGGCACTTTTAAAGATACTGGAAGGTACGGTGGCTTCCGTTCCTCCGCAGGGAGGAAGAAAGCATCCTCATCAGGAATTCATCCAGATTGATACTACGAATATTTTATTTATCTGTGGTGGAGCCTTTGATGGATTGGAGAAGATTATTGAAGCACGTACCGGACAAAAGTCCATCGGCTTCAATGCTCAGATTATTGAGAAAAATAAATCAAATGTCGGTGAATTATTCCGTCAGGTTATGCCTCAGGATTTGATTAAGTTTGGTCTGATCCCTGAATTTGTAGGTCGTGTTCCGGTTACCGTAGCTCTTGACATGCTGGATGAAGCAGCTTTGGTTCGAATTCTTACTGAGCCGAAGAATGCAATTACAAAGCAGTACAAGAAACTGTTTGAACTGGACGGCGTAGAACTTGAATTCGAAGAAGGTGCTTTGGATGAAATTGCGAAGCAGTCCTATAAGAGAAAAATCGGTGCAAGAGGACTTCGTGCTATTATGGAAAGTGTTATGATGGACTCTATGTATAACCTTCCCTCGGATACGAAAGCAGTCAAATGCATCATTACCAAAGAAGCAGTTCTTGGCAAAGAAAAGCCTATGGTTGTGCTTTCCGAAGAAGTGGTAGCAAGAAAGCCGATTGCAAAGCGCAGTACAAAGAAAAGTAAAGATGAAATAGCATAAATAAAGCTGTTGCATTACAGTATAAAAATGAATGTGCACCGTAAATGCAAGACATTTGCGGTGCACTTTTCATTATATGGAAGTCATATAATAGTGACATTCAGAAACATAACGATTGTAATCTTAACACATAATAATAGGATAAGAAGAAAAGTGAGGGTGAGAATGATGATTATTAAAAGTGCAAATCTTGAGACTGTATGTGGAATTACCAGTGTACTTCCGATTAACGATAAACCGGAGGTGGCATTTTCGGGAAAATCAAATGTCGGTAAATCATCCTTAATCAATGCCCTTATGAATCGAAAGTCTTTAGCCAGAACCTCCGGGTCGCCTGGAAAGACACAAACGATCAATTTCTATAATATCAACGAGGCACTTTATTATGTGGATCTTCCGGGATACGGTTATGCAAAGGTTGCGGAGAAAACAAAGGAAAAGTGGGGTACAATGATTGAAAGATATCTTAAGACCTCACCCCAGCTTAAGATGGTCTTCCTACTTCTTGACATTCGCCACGAGCCTTCACAGAATGACAAGAGTATGTATGACTGGATTGTATATCAAGGCTTTCATCCGGTTATCATAGCAACGAAGCTCGATAAGATAAACCGTAGTCAGATTCAGAAGCAGGTGAAAATAATTAAAGAAGGCCTAGAGGTAATTCCGGGAACGAAGATATATCCTTTTTCTGCTACAAGTAAGCAGGGAAGAGATGAAATCTGGGCTTGTATTGAGGAGATTTGTTTTCCTTCACAGGAATCTCTGGAGAATGGCATAGATACACCGCAACTAAGAGATATCGAACAGTAATTTATATAACAAATAGATGGTAAGGAGACTTCATCTTTACAGGTTAATCTATGGGATATAAGATAGAGGCTGCTGAAATAAAGCATCGCACACATTGTGCGAGTATTTGTTTTCAGCAGCCTTATTTTATTTCATAGGATATGCGTTTTATTATGGATCTACATTCTTAAAGTAAGATAGACATCAGGTATGCATAGACATCCGAGCTCTTCTCTCTCCAATTATTACATAAGCTTTCTGCTTCCTCTACGGTAGGAACGAGGAGAGTTAGATCAATGATGGAAGCTTCACGTTCGATTACGCTGAGATGAGCAGCGAATTCACCTTTTTTAACCTGATAGAATTCAGCTTGAGTGGATACCTCAGCTTGAAGTTCATACTTATTCTCTAATAGATAAGCTTCAATATCATCTTTGATTCCGGAGGAAATCGTGTTATCAAAGAAAAGGAGGGTCTCTGTACCGCTGTCGGTAATTCGATACAGGGTACTGTTGCGAATTGTCTTTGTAGTAATATAGGCATCATCAATTAATTCCGAGATGGCTCTCTGGATATTAAAATAATTCGTATATTCCTTCTCCAGAATAAATGCGGTTAATTGTGCATTCGTCAGAGGAAAATTCACTCTACTTAGGATGTAGAGGATCATAAGCTTATAAAGCATAAACGTATCGGACTGCATGATTAACCTCCTTTAACGGATCTAACTATTATAGTATTTTCCCTGATAAGTATCCCGTTCCTTCATCTGATGATGAATCTGGTTCAGTACAAGCTTTTTGTTGCTGCTCCAGAGGGGAGCAAGTAACAAATTCTTTGGACCGTCGCCGGTGATGCGATGAATGACTAGCTCCGGAGGGAGGTGTTCGATGCAAGAGATCACAATATCAACATAATCGTCTAGTGAAAGTGCCTCTTCCAGAGTTCCATCTTCGTAAAGCTGTCCAAGATCAGTACCTTTTAATATATGCAGCAACTGTAATTTAATTCCTTGTATCGGCAAAGTGGATATATATTCCATAGTTTTTAACATATCATGTTTTGACTCCTTTGGCAAGCCCAGAATAGTATGGACCAGGATTGCGATACTATTTTCATGGAGTTGTCGTACACAATCTTCAAAAACCACAAGTGGATATCCCCTTCGGATAAACTCAGCACTCGTATCATGTATCGTTTGGAGCCCAAGTTCAATCCAGACCGGTTTAATGCTATTTAGCTCAGTTAGGAGTTCGAGAACCTCGGGGCTGATACAATCAGGCCGGGTAGCGATGGACAGGATTACAACCTCCGGATGATTTATTGCTTCAAGGAAGATGGATCGGAGATATTCCACGGGAGCATAAGTGTTTGTGTATGCTTGAAAATAGGCAATATATTCGGTATCCGTAGGATTGGCAAGTTTGGCTGCTACCTGCTGCTTTGCTTCTTCGATTTGCTGTGTAATATCGGTACGAAAGCCAACTGCAAAATCCCCGGAGCCCCCCTCGGAACAGAAGATGCATCCACGGGTATCCAGGGTTCCATCCCTGTTCGGACAGGTCATCCCACCATTCAAAGATAGTTTATAGATCTTTTTGCCATAGGTCTTTTTCAATTCATAATCCAATGAATGATATCTCTTCTGGTCCCACATTATTTAACACTACTTTCTGATATATGCTTTGACTGCAGCACTCACCACATCACTTACTCTGGGATCGAAGGGTTGCGGCATAATGTTCTCATCGTTCAATTCTTTCTCCGGGACGAGTCCGGCGATTGCAATAGCCGCTGCCAGCTTCATCTCTTCGGTAATCTGCGTCGCTCTTCCCTCTAATGCACCACGGAAGATGCCGGGAAAGGCTACGACATTATTTACCTGATTCGGGAAATCGGAACGTCCGGTTGCGACAACTTTGGCTCCTGCCTCCTTGGCAAGATTCGGCAGTATCTCAGGATCCGGATTCGCCATAGCGAATATAATGGCATCATTATTCATAGAAGCAACCATTTCTTTGGTAACTACATTCGGGGCAGAGACTCCGACGAATAGGTCAGTACCAACCAAAGCATCGGCTAAAGTTCCGTTTTTATTCTCCAGATTTGTTACAGAGAGCATTTGCTCTTGCATCCAGTTAAGATTAGGATAGTCTTTTGATATCATTCCTTGACGATCGCAGAGAGTTAAATGCACGAAACCATAGGTCAGAAGGAGCTTAGAGATGGCTATTCCGGCGGAACCGGCACCGTTCACTACTATTTTACATTCTTCTTTCGTTTTTCCTGTAACCTTGAGGGCATTGATGGCAGCGGCAAGAACAACGATGGCAGTACCATGCTGGTCATCATGGAAAACCGGAATATCAAGAAGACTCTTTAAACGTTCCTCGATTTCGAAGCATCTGGGGGCGGAGATGTCTTCCAGATTGATTCCACCGAAAGCAGGAGCAATCGCAACAACCGTTCGGATGATCTCTTCCGTGTCCTGGGTATCCAGACAAATGGGAACGGCATTCACACCGCCGAATTCCTTGAATAGTACAGCCTTACCTTCCATTACAGGCATGGCGGCATAGGGACCTATATTTCCAAGGCCTAACACAGCACTGCCGTCAGACACAACTGCGATTGTGTTTGCCTTGATTGTGTAACGGTAAGCAGCCGATTTGTCCTTGGCAATTACTCGACATGGCTCAGCAACACCGGGAGTATATGCAACGGATAGATCTTCTCTGGTCTTCACCTGACATTTTGATTTGATTTCAAGTTTACCATTCCATTCTTCATGCAGTTTCAATGCTTGCTCATTTACATTCATTTTACTCTCCACCTTACATAAAATATTATAATTATACATTCAACAAATAGTTTACAGCTATCATATCACTATAAAATACCTTAATCAAGTAGCGAATTCTGTGGGGGTGATGCGGTATACAGTAAAGAATACCCTGATTAGCCTTTATCAAGGTATCTCCAATGCAGATCAGGCACTTTATCAAGGAAAACGCAATGGAAGAAACCGGGTTGTAATCTATCATAACGAGCAAGCAGCGATTGAGGAATAGGCTGTGGATAGGCTTTGAAAAAAAGGAAAAATATAGGAACAAAAGCACAAAAGAAAATACTTTTATTTCTGTTACAACTGTTGTATAATTGAGTATCATATTAGGATAATCTTTGGATAATTCCATCAAGTTGTATTTCTGTATCACTTCTATATCAAATTCCGTAAGAGAATCCAATCTAAGAGAAAAGAGGCAGAAAAAATGAGTAATCAGTATGATTCTATGACACTTGCTAATCTGCGAGAGTTAGCGAAAGAAAAGGGACTTAAAAATATCACAACTCTGAAGAAAAGCGAATTGATCGATGAATTACTTAAGGCTGTATCAAAGGAGCAGGAAATCCAGGCTGAAAAAGAAGAAAGTAATATAGTACAAGCGCCAGAGATGTCAGATTCATTAGAGACGATTTCTTCAACGGAAAGAGAAGAAAGAAGACCGTCAGCAGTAACGGGTCAAAGCGAGATGGAGCAATTAGACAGCGGAGAAACCAAAGTTGGTATATTGGAGGTTCTTCCGGATGGATATGGATTTATTCGATGCGATAATTATCTGCCCGGTGAAAATGATGTATATGTATCACCTGCACAAATTCGCAGATTTAATCTTAAGACCGGTGACATTGTCTCCGGTAATACAAAGATACGCAGTCAGACTGAAAAATTCAGTGCTTTATTATTTATAAAGAGTGTCAATGGCTTCCATCCCGCAGAAGCGCAGAAACGTAAACGTTTTGAAGATCTGACACCGGTATTCCCGAATCAGAGAATTCATCTTGAGACACCGGGAGCAGGAGTTTCTATGAGAATGGTGGATCTGATTTCACCGATTGGAAAAGGCCAGAGAGGTATGATTGTATCTCAGCCGAAGACCGGTAAGACCACTCTTCTGAAGCAAATCGCTAAAGCAATCACGCAAAATCATCCGGAGATGAAGTTGATTATTCTGTTAATTGATGAACGCCCGGAAGAAGTTACCGATATTAAGGAGTCAATTGAAGGAAAGAATGTTGAGGTAATCTATTCTACCTTTGATGAGCTTCCCGATAATCATAAGAGAGTATCTGAGATGGTAATCGAGCGTGCAAAGCGTCTCGTTGAACATAAGCAGGATGTAATTATACTTCTTGACAGTATCACACGTCTGGCAAGAGCCTATAATCTGACTGTTCAACCAAGCGGAAGAACTTTGTCCGGTGGTCTCGATCCTGCGGCTCTTCATATGCCGAAGAAATTTTTCGGAGCAGCGAGAAATATGCGTGAGGGCGGAAGTCTTACCATTCTTGCAACAGCCTTGGTAGAAACCGGAAGCAGAATGGATGATGTTGTATTTGAAGAATTCAAGGGCACCGGTAATATGGAATTGGTTCTTGACCGTAGCTTGTCTGAGAAGCGTATTTTCCCGGCAATCGATCTTCCGAGATCCAGTACCAGAAGAGAAGACCTTCTCTTAACACAACCAGAGCTGGAAGCTACTTACCTGATGCGTAAGGCATTGGGAGGAATGAAGTCCGAAGAGGCACTGGAACGGATTATAGATATGTTCCTTCGTACTAAGACAAATATTGAATTTATTGAAACAATCAAAAAGACTAAAATCGTCTTTTAGGTATTGCACTTGCTAAAAACCTGTGCTATAATAAAAAAGCTGTTTATTAGATTGGAATTATTATAATGCCAATAGATAAAACTATTCGATCTTAAAGAGGTGAAACAATGAGAGAAGGAATCCATCCCAAATATCATCAGGCTAAAGTTGTTTGTAACTGCGGTAACGAATTTGTAACAGGATCAACCAAGGAAGATATCCACGTAGAAATCTGCTCCAAGTGCCATTCATTCTATACTGGCCAGGTTAAGGCTGCAGCTGCTCGTGGTGCAATTGATAAATTCAACCGTAAGTATGGATTAGGCCAGGATAAATAATTAATAGATTTAATTCTATTAAACATGAGTAAGACAATAGAAACGTTAAAATGGGTTGAGGTATCCTTCCTCAGCCTATTTTTAAATACATGACATATAAAAAGTTTGCCTGGCTATATTATTAATCATGATACATAAAGTATACAGGACAAACGATTTATTAAGGGTAAGTATCTACAAGGCAAGTGCCTTGCTTTATATCTATAAATATTGTAATTGACCTATTATTATACAGAATACGAGTTTAGAGAAAGGTTCGGGTGCTAGGATGAAACCATCAGGTATTGGGGGCATGGCCGTAATGGAAGGCGTTATGATGAAGAACAAAGACATCTACGCTGTTGCAGTACGTAAGCCGAATAATGAGATTGAAGTTGAGTTAAATACGCACAA
The DNA here is from genome assembly GCA_017861355.1 of Bacillota bacterium. Classification (GTDB taxonomy): domain Bacteria; phylum Bacillota; class Clostridia; order Lachnospirales; family Lachnospiraceae; genus Mobilitalea. The sequence continues at coordinate 11,119 of JAGFXQ010000001.1, read as the reverse complement.
AGACATCTCTGATAAGGTAAAGCTTTTTAAATTACCGATATTTAGAGGAATGATGGCATTTGTGGATTCTATGGTAATTGGTGTGAAGGTCTTGAACTATTCCTCCAGCTTCTTTGATGAGGAAGAGCAGGATACCAAGGATAAGAATAAGAAAAAAGAGAAGAAAGCAAGTAAGGCAGACGAAGATTTTATCGTAGAAGAAGTGGTTGCATCCAATAGCAGTCAGGTAGAGTCTGCAACTGAGAAGGATCTGCCTAAGAAAGAAGATAAATCCAACGCTTTATTGATGGCACTGGCGGTATTGATCTCAATCGTGATGAGTGTAGCGCTCTTCATGGTGCTTCCTGTTTTTATTACGAATTTCTTTTCCGGTTTTGTTAGCAATCGTTATTTGGTTCTTTTTATAGAAGGAATCGTTCGTCTTGCGATCTTCATTGGTTATGTACTTCTGGCTTCCAAAATGAACGAGATTAAGAGAGTATTTATGTACCACGGTGCAGAGCATAAGACAATTAACTGTCTTGAGAATGGTTTTGAGCTGACGGTTGAGAATGTAAGATGGCAATCAAAGCAGCATAAGCGCTGCGGTACCAGCTTTATGCTTTTGGTTATATTGATCAGTTTGGTGTTCTTTATGTTTATGCCTGTTACGAATCTATTTTGGAAGGTGATTTCAAGAATTGTTCTTGTTCCTTTCATTGCAGGTGTGTCATATGAATTTATCCGCCTGGCCGGTAAGAGCGAGAGTAAGCTGGTTGATATAATAAGCCAGCCGGGATTATGGATGCAGGGCTTAACGACAAAGGAACCGGATGATAGTATGATAGAGGTAGCTATTCAGTCCGTGAGTGCAGTATTTGACTGGAAAGCGTTCCTTGAGACTTCAGCAACACAGGAGACAAAAGGCAAATCTGTGAAACATGGCGAGAACAAGCAGACCTCTAATAAAGGAAATGCAAAACTGCCAGAGAATAAACAGGCTGCCAATAAGACAAACACTACAAAACAGCCAGAGAACAAACAGGCTGCTACTAAGGCAAATACTTCAAAACAACCAGAGAACAAACAGGCTTCTAATAAGGCAAATACTTCGAAACAGCCTGAGAACAAGCAAGCAACGGCAGGAAATACGAAACCGGTTGACAAGCTGACTGAAGTGAAGCCGGATGACAAGTTAACTGAGGTGAAACCGCATCTTGAAGTTAAGCCTCAGATAGGTGGTTTGGCATATACCGGTAAGGTAGAAGACGAACATCATAATTCTTTGGGACGCAATAAGGGTATGGCCCCTGTTGCCTTTAAACCTAATCTTCCAATCAAAGAGGATGAAGAGGATGATGACATCCTTAAGGCACTGGATAAGTTTTTCGATGATACCAAGAAAAATCATTAGCTTTAATGAAGCATAGATGGGTTTTAGAATCAGGTTTGTGAGGAATTTGAATGAGTACTTTGAAACAGTTACTACAGACCGGACGTGAATTACTGAAACAACAAGGGATAGCAGATGCCAATGTGGATGCATGGTATCTGCTTACCCATGTCTTTGGGCTAACTCGGACGGACTTATTACTGAAGGGTGATATGCAGGCAGACGAAGGGAAGAGCAATCTTTATATGGAGCTGATCAAGCGTCGTAGTAATCATGTACCCTTGCAGCATATAACCGGAAGTCAGGAGTTCATGGGTCTGGAGTTCTATGTGAATGAGGATGTTCTGGTTCCAAGACAAGATACCGAGATACTGGTCAGCGAGGTTTTGAAGATATGTGAGCAAAAGTCGGTATTAGATATGTGTACCGGTTCCGGCTGTATCATAATCAGCCTTGCCTTACTCGGTAATTTAACCGAAGCAGTTGGTGTGGATCTCTCGGAGAAAGCGCTTACTGTTGCTGCGAAGAATGTTGATAAGCACAAGGCGCAGGTTAAATTAATTCAAAGCGATCTTTTTTCAGAGGTTGAGGGGAGCTTTGATATTCTGGTATCCAACCCTCCCTACATTCCTTCCGGCGATATTCCTGAATTGATGCCGGAGGTTAAGGATTTTGAACCGATGTTAGCACTGGACGGAAGTGAAGATGGGTTGGCTTTTTACAGAAGGATTAGTAAGAGGAGTAAGAACCACTTGAAACAAGGTGGTTTGATTTTTTATGAAATAGGACATAATCAAGGTGAAGCAGTGAAACGGATACTTGAGACAGAAGGCTTTACGGATGTAACGATAAAAAAGGATCTTAGCGGACTGGATCGTGTAGTGTCAGCAAGAAGATCATAATTAGTTTGGAGGAAATATAGATATGTTTGATAAGTTAGAGGACCTTCTGGTTCGTTTTCAGGAAATTGAAGATGAGATGATGAGCCCCGATGTTCTGAATGATCAGAATAATTATAAGAAGCTTCGTAAGGAGCATGCTGACCTGGGTGAGATTGTTGAGAAATATAAAGAATATAAGGCGAATCAGAAAAGCATTGAGGATAGTCTGACCTTGTTGGATGAGGAAAGCGATGAAGAGCTTCGTGAGCTTGCCAAGGAAGAATTGAATGAAAGTAAACAGCGTATACCAAAGCTTGAAGAGGAGCTTAAGATTCTATTGCTTCCGAAGGATCCCAACGATGAGAAGAATGTAATCGTAGAAATCCGTGGTGGTGCTGGTGGCGATGAAGCAGCTTTATTTGCTGCTGAGCTGTATCGTATGTATGTTATGTATGCAGAACGTTATCGTTGGAAGATTGATGTTATGAATATCAATGAGAACGGAATCGGTGGTTGTAAGGAAGTTATCTTTATGATTAACGGAAAAGGCGCCTATTCAAAGTTGAAATACGAGAGTGGTGTACACCGCGTACAGCGAGTTCCGGTTACAGAATCCGGCGGGCGTATTCATACCTCAACCGCTACGGTAGCAATTATGCCGGAGGCAGAAGAAGTGGATGTGGAACTGGATATGAATGATTGTAAGTTCGATGTATTCCGATCCTCCGGTAACGGTGGACAGTGTGTAAATACAACAGACTCTGCAGTACGTTTGACTCATATTCCTACGGGTATCGTCATCTCCTGTCAGGATGAGAAATCACAGCTGAAGAATAAGGATAAGGCAATTCGTGTCCTTCGTGCCAAGCTGTATGATTTGGAATTGGAGAAATCCCGCAATGCGGAGGCGGAAGCAAGAAAAAGCCAGGTTGGTACCGGAGATCGTTCCGAGAAGATCAGAACCTATAACTTCCCTCAGGGACGTGTTACAGATCATAGAATTAACTTAACGATGTACCAGATTGATAAGGTTATGGATGGAGATCTGGACTTTGTGATTGATAACTTAACTGCAGCAGATCAAGCAGCAAAATTAAGTAATCTTCAAGAGGCTTAAAGCATATGAAACAGAAGGCGATCATCAGCAGTATGAGTAATGCCCAAGTGAAGAACCTGACCTTACTTTTGAAGAAAGCAAGGGAAAGGGAAGAACAAGGCACTTTTGTAATAGAAGGCATCAAAATGTTTGAAGAAGCAAAAGAAGCCGGGCTTCTGAAAAAAGCGTATGCTTCGGAGAGCTTTTACCATGAGAAAGTAGTGGAAGAGCCGGATTATTTTGATGATTTGGATTATGAGATATTAACGGACTCCGTATTTAAAGAGACTTCCGAGACGAAGACTCCTCAAGGCATCATGGGTACTGTAAAGATGGCGGAATATCATCTTGACCGTATGCTCAAGGACCCTAGAGCTTGTCTTCTTCTATTGGAGGATATCAGGGACCCGGGTAACCTGGGAACTATGATACGAACGGCGGAAGGAGCCGGTGTCACGGGAATAATACTCAGTGATTCTTCTGTGGATGTGTATAACCCCAAGGTAATTCGAGCTACTATGGGTTCGATTTACCGTGTCCCCTTTTATCAGGCGAAGGATTTTTATGAGACCTTAGCACAGATTAAGGAACAGGGAATAGAAATATATGCAGCACATCTTCAGGGAATTCCTTATGATACCGAGGGAAGTTTTCGTAAGAGATGTGCTTTTTTAATTGGAAATGAAGCCAACGGATTATCTGACCATGCCTCGGACCTTGCGGATACTCGAATTAAAATACCTATGGAGGGTAAGGTGGAATCCTTGAATGCCGCGGTAGCGGCAGCAATTCTTATGTATGAGGCTGCAAGACAAAGGAGAAGTGAATCTTAAATTATAGCAATATTTGATAAGAAAATGTCAAAAAATGGACTTGTTTTTCGGTTAAAAGAAGAATAGAATTATTTGTAATTTTTGTAATCCGGTATATGTTCAGACCTTAGTGTGACGACGATTCCGGGGCAATATTATGAAGGAGAAGCTCATCATGCCTATTGAGGTTTTTAATCGTACCGAGAAAAAGTTCATTATCACGGATGAAGTCTATAGGGCAATCAAGCAACAACTGGGAGAATACATGGAGTTGGATGCCTATAGTCGAAATGGCGATTTTTATACGATTTGTAATGTATATTATGATACACCGGATCATGTGCTTATTCAGAAATCGATCGAGAACCCGATCTATAAAGAAAAACTACGGCTAAGAAGCTATGGCACTGTTGGACAAAAAGACCGGGTATATCTTGAGATTAAGAAAAAGTGTAATGGTCAGGTGAATAAGAGGCGAACCTCCATGTATCTTGAGGAAGCCTATAATTACATAGCAGGGCAATCCCGCCCGGTAGCGAAGAGACCTTTTGGTGAGCAGATACTGAATGAAATTGATTACTTCTTAATCAGGTATCCGGATCTGGAACCAAAGCTTTTCATATCCTATGATAGAAATGCAATGTTCGGGATTGAGAATCCGAATTTTCGTATCACCTTCGACACCAATATCAGAACGAGACGCAAGAATGTTGGGCTTGAACTTGGGAACTATGGTGAACTCTTGCTACCTGCAGGAGAATGGGTTATGGAAGTGAAGATGAACAATGCGGCTCCTCTCTGGTTTGCAAAGCTTTTGTCAAGTTATCAAATCTATCCGACAACCTTCTCTAAGTATGGGACGGAATATCGAAGGGCTTTGGAGCGTGGGGAAGTATATCCTACAAGAACAGGAAACGAAATTAAGCTATGTGTTTAGGGGGAAAGGTTATGTCTGGTTCGGTTACAATGTTTGATACAGTATTTAAGGAGTTATCTGCGACTTCAAATCTATCCATCAGCATCAGTTCGGTATTACTGTGTATCGCAGTTGCATTATTGCTGGGGGTTGTTATTTGTGGAGCATACTTCGTTACTACACCGAAGAAGGAGCGCTCAGCTAGCTTTATCTTAAGCTTGATTATTTTACCGACAATTGTTGCGGTTGTGATCATCCTGATTGGAGGTAATCTCGCAAGAGCCTTTTCTATGGCAGGAATATTTACTATTGTAAGATTCCGTAGTGTTCCCGGTGATTCGAAGGATATCTCTTTCATATTCCTGACCATGGCAACAGGATTGGCGTTAGGGTTGGGTTATCTATCCTTAGGCGCTGTTGTGACGGTTGTCATAGGTGGAGTAATTGTTCTTGTGAGTAAGCTGGGACTTGGTATCCCGAAGCAGGAGGAGAAGAGACTGCGGATTATCATACCGGAGGACATGAATTATCAAGGTGTATTTGATGAGATATTTGCTAAGTATACAAGCTATGCAAAACTTATGAAGGTAAAGACCACGAATATGGGAACATTATTTGAGCTCAGCTATGATGTCATACCTAAGGCGGATGCAAATGAGAAGGAGTTCATTGATGCACTGCGGTGCCGGAACGGTAATCTAAGTATTCTGCTTATAATTAAGGAAGGCAAGGAGCAGCAGCTGTAACTAAGAGAATGGTTAACTTTAGTGGAATAGTTTGTATTTGAATAGATGTGATTACATAAACTGGCTCTGTTTTGATTGATTGTTGTAATGAGAATTCAGCAATTGATCGAGACAGAGCTAATATATTTATACGGCCCGGTATGACTTTCCGATATCCGGCAAAGATTAAATTATAATTAGAAAACAACCTGTTCTATTGTGGAAAGCTCTGGAAAAGGGTAAAATATAGGAAACAGATAAGGAAAGGGGGAATAAAGTTGACGAATTCGATTCTTTGGCTGCTTATTCTCGCAATTTTAATTTTTATCGAAATCATCACCCTTGGTCTTACAACAATCTGGTTTGCGGGCGGTGCACTGATCGCATTTATTATTTCCTTATTCTATGATAACCTACTGATAGAATTGATATTATTTTTAGTCATATCCTTACTTTTATTATATTTTACAAGACCACTGGTGCTAAAGTACTTTAACCCTAAGAAGGTTAAGATAAATCATGAAGGCATCGTGGGGAAGACGGCCATGGTTGCCAATACGATAGATAATGTGAGAGGAGCTGGACTGGTTGTAGTTGATGGAACGGAGTGGCCAGCAAAAGCGCTGAATAATATCATAATAGAAAAAGGGCACAAGGTTAAAATACACGGTATCTCAGGAAATCGATTGATTGTTAATATAGAAAAGGAAGAAAATAAATGATATATTCTCATATAGAGGTTGAAAATGCTACCTACGCATTACCTTGTTTCGAAGGCTTGTGTGGGTAGCATTCTCCGTTCTGTCATGTAGAAAAACAAGTATTTATCGCTTTTTGTTAGGGAATTGGTATTACTGCACAAAAAAACAGGCGGAGATTAAGAAAAAATTAAGATTTTACTGCTTGATAATATTGGTTTAATGAGATATTATATTCGTGATTTAGTTGATAATAGCCAGTTGCATTCGGTTTTTAGCTAATTAAGCGCTATTATAGTTTATGGAGGCTTTATGAAAAAGTTAAAGAGTATCATCGCATCACCATACTTCATTACCTTTCTATTCGTGTTCAAGATGGCGGTATACTATTCTCTGATTAATGTAAACCGTATGGAGATAGTAATGATCGTACTAAGCTTGATTGTATGGGCTGCTATTTTTACGTGTTTTGGCAGAAGTGGTATAAAAGGGAAAAGGGGAATTTTCTTAACCGTGTATTTTCTGCTTAGTTTACTGATGTTTGCAGACACCATGTATTATAATTATTACAACCAAACCGTATCCATCCGCCAGCTATGGCAAGCCAAGAGTGTAACTGCAGTACCGCAGAGCTTTCTGGCAACGATGATACCGGCAAGCTTTCTGTTGTTTTTGGATATTCCATTTGCTTATTACAGCTTTCGAAAGTATACATCAAAGGAAATTCTAAAAAAAATATATCCTTGGAGAAAGCTAAAGTATGTTCTATACTTACTGACGGCTATCATTCTCACACTTATGGTGAATCCGTTTCATTCCGCTGCAATTGAACGTGTGAACAGCATGGAGTTTTTCACAAGCCATGTAACGGATATCTATGAGACGATCTCAGAGAACTTAGACCAGGAGCAGATGAAGGAAGATGAAATACTGGAAGTGTTGGATGAGGTAACACCGGAAGCCACCGTGCAGACTGCAGTGCCTCAATATCAAGGGATCGGTAAAGGTAAGAATGTCTTAGTAGTTCAATTAGAGGCGGTTCAGGATTTTGTGATCGGAGCGGAATACAATGGACAGGAAATTACACCGAACTTAAACCGATTAATTGAGGGAGACACCTTATATTTTAATCATTATTATACCAATACAGGCAAGGGAAATACGGCTGATGCGGAATTCTCCAGCATGAACAGCCTATATCCGGTTGACGATGGTGAGAGTTATCGGCTATTTCAGGATAACACCTTCCATGGTTTGCCTTGGCTCATGCGGGAGCAGGGTTATTATGCTTTTGCAATTCATGGCTTCGAGGGGACATTCTGGAACCGGGAGAATGCATATCCCAATCAGGGCTTTCAGGATTTCTACAGTATGGAGGACTTAAATCAGGATGAGATGATAGGAATGGGTATTTCAGATAAATCCATGTTCCATCAGCTGGTTGGTATCCTACAGAAGCAGACGACACCCTTCTTTACCTTTGCGATCACCCTCTCGAATCATCATCCTTTTCATATTGATGAACAATATCGTACCTTAACACTGAAAGAGGAAGATAAGGAAACTAAGTATGGTGATTATCTGGAATCCGTTCATTATACCGATGAAGCTATCGGAGCGTTGATTTCTGAACTGAAGTCTGCGGGTTTGTATGAGAACACTGTAATTGCATTCTATGGAGACCATCATGGATTAAATTGCGGCATGGATGAAGTCATGGATCAAATGAACGCATTCTTGGGAAGAACCTACGATTATGATGAGATGTTGAATGTACCTCTGATTATCAATGTTCCCGGAAGCGGAGTGAACAAAACGATTGCAACCACCGGAGGTCAGGTGGATTTTATGCCGACGATCGCTAATATTATGGGATTAAAGCTGGATCAAACCTTTACTGTAGGTCAGGATTTGGCCAATGCAACCGAGGGTTTTGTTGCTTTCACCACATACCTTTTTGAAGGTTCCTTTGCTACGAATGATATTATCTTTCAGATCTCCAGAGAGGGAATCTTTGAGGGAAGCCGTGCCTGGAAGATTGGGACAAATGAAGAGGTTGATGTATCCAAGTATAAGGCAGAATATGATAAGGCAATTCTTCTTAAGACTACCTCAAAAGAGATATTGGAGCAAAATATGATCGCTGACTTCATTACTCATGAGCAGCAATAGAGAACAACAGAGTATTTACTATATTCATAACATAAGCTGTCACAGAACGAAGGCTACATCGTTTGTGACAGCTTTTATACATGACAACAGAAATTATGCAAAGCATGATTTCTGTTGTACATGACAAAAGAATAATGCAAAGCATGATTTCTGTTGTACATGACAAAAGAATAATGCAAAGTATGATTTCTTTTGTATTAACCATTCATGTTACGTTTATTCATAGATATTCATATACGGATAGATTGATATGAATTGCTGTAAGCATAATATTCATGATACATTACTGAAAAAACATAATTAGTCTTGACAAATGTCCGGAATTAGAATAATGTATAAATACACATTTGCAAAGCATAAATATAAATAAAATTTATGCTAGAGACACGATCAGACAAATCTTATACAGCTCACGAATTAATCTGAGCTGGTTAAATTATGTTAATTGCTGCTGACAGGCAGCAGATGGGAGGATATTATGAATCTAAAAGGACGTAGTTTGTTAACCTTGAAGGACTTTACACCGGAGGAAATTGAGTATCTTATTGATTTGGCAGCAGAGCTGAAAGCCAAGAAGAAAAAAGGAATTACAGGTAGTAGCCTAAAGGGTAAGAATGTTGCACTTATTTTTGAGAAGCCTTCCACCAGAACGCGTTGTGCATTTACGGTCGGCTGTGTAGATGAAGGAGGTTATCCTGAGTATTTGGGTAAGAATGATATTCAGCTTGGTCATAAGGAAAGTATTGAGGATACCGCTCGTGTGCTTGGAAGAATGTTTGACGGAATTGAGTTCCGTGGCTTTCAGCAGGAGACAGTGGAGAAATTAGCTCAGTATAGCGGTGTACCGGTATGGAATGGACTTACGGATGTGGATCATCCGACGCAAATTCTTGCGGACTTCTTGACTTTGAAGGAGCAGTTTGGTAAGCTTAAAGGGCTAAAGCTGGTATTTGTAGGTGATGGTCGTAATAATATGGCAAACAGTCTGATGATCGGCTCTTCCAAGATGGGAATTGACTTTACGATCCTGGCTCCGAAGGAGTTATGGCCGGAGAAAGAGCTTATATCCATCTGTGAAGATTATGCAAAAGCTTCCGGCAGTAAGATTGTTATCTCCGATGAACTGAATTCAGTTGAGGGAGCCGATGCAATCTATACTGATGTATGGTGTTCCATGGGAGAAGAAGATAAAGCTGCAGAGCGTATTGCGATTTTAAAGCCGTATCAGGTCAACGACGCTTTATTTGCTCTCACCAAGAAGAAGGAGACAGTTTTTCTTCATTGTCTACCTGCTGTCAAAGGTAAGGAAGTTACCGAAGAGCTGTTTGAACGTCATGCTGAAGTCGTATTTGACGAGGCAGAAAACCGGATGCATACCATCAAGGCAGTAATGGTCGCTACGATAGGAAATATATAAACCGAGGTGTAATAACGTGAATAAATTTATGAAACAATGGAAGGAATTTTCAGAAGGCAATAATCAGATTCATATTCTTGATCTGATTAATACGATTGTGGGAGTTGTTTTAATTGTTTCTCTGATACTGATTTTCCAACACCCTGAGAATCGTTATGCAATCTTGGCCGCATGCCTATCCGGCGGGTTAATGAATATTATTAATGGACTGAAGCAGATGAAGGATGTAAAGCGCAGGATGACAGGGATGACCTTTCTTATGCTGGGAGTCATCGTGATCGTACTTGGCTTTATCATATTGGGACTTTAACGCTGTTGCTTCATGACTTATGGTGGAGGAAATGTATGTATCAAGATAAGGTTGTATTATGTGCGAGCAGTGCATATGAGAAGAAGTTCTGGTTGAATGAAGATTTTAAGGCATTACCGGAATCAATAAAGCAAGAGCTTAAAATTATGTGCGTACTATTTACGGAGGATATCGGTGGCATACTGTCACTTGAATTCGAAGAAGATGGTACGCTTATCATGCGTATCGATTCAGAAGAGAGCGATTATCTCTACGATGAAATCGGCAGTGCCTTAAAGATTAAGCAGCTTCAGAGAGAGAAAACAGAGCTTCTGGAAGCAGTCGAGTTATACTATAAGGTATTCTTTCTTGGAGAGGATGCATCGGATCTTTTGTAATTAGCACTTCGCGACATTGGTATAGAAGCCATTTGATGGCTTGATGGAGGAATTGATCATGTTATTAGTTGTAGATGTTGGAAACACCAATATTACATTAGGTGTATTTGAAGAAAATGATCTGAAGGCGAGCTTTCGTCTGACGACCAATACTGCCCGTACTTCGGATGAATATGGGTTAGTACTTTGTGATTTATTAAAAGCGAGAAATATTAGGATAGAAGAGATTAACACAGTGATAATAGCAAGTGTAGTACCGAAGCTGATGTATTCCTTAACCTCCGGTATTATCAAATACCTGGGCATTACGCCTTTGATTGTAGGCATCGGCACCAAGACCGGT
>JAGFXQ010000272.1 GCA_017861355.1 Bacillota bacterium | reverse complement strand
TTCGGACATACGGAACCGAAGATCTGCCTTCCATATGGAGTACTGGCGGAGATTAATTGTGAGAATAAGACCTTTGCAATTATCGAAGGAGCAGTAATATAAACTCTGTTTTCATAAACAAGATGAAGCGATAAATCGTTTCACTTGTTATGAATTAAAGAAAGAGATGACTGTGAATGTTACTTCGCAGGCATCTCTTTTTCTATGTAGAATTGGATTCATTGATCGAAGAAATCAGATTAAAGTCAGTAGTTCCTTTGGTGTATCAATAAGAAAATCAGCGCCTTCACTTCGAAGTACTTCACGGCAACGGAAGCCCCAGGTTACACCGATGCAGGGAATACCGGCATTCTTGGCTGTCTGTACATCGGTCTCGGAATCGCCGACGAGAATCGTTTTGCTTAAGCTGGACCCCAATTCTTTGACTGCGGTATAGATACTGTCCGGAGCAGGCTTTCTCTTAATCTCACTGGTTTCGCCGATCGCAACCGGAATCAGATTGCCAAAGTAGGTTCGGGCTAATTCCTTCACAGCGGTGTCATATTTATTTGATACAATGGCCACTTTATAATTGTATCGGTACAAATCCAGCAATAACTCCATGATACCATTATAGGGGCGTGTTTTATTCTGCATATTATTCTTATAATTGTCTTTGAATTCTTCCATAATATTGGTAACTTCATCCTCGCCACAATTCTCGGGAACTGACATACGAACCAGATTTCTGACACCGTTACCTACGAAACGCCTAACTTCCTCAACACTCTTGGAAGAGTACCCTCTGGAAGCCAGAACCTCATTCAGGCTGTCGCGTAGGTCATCCAATGTATTCAATAAGGTTCCGTCTAAATCAAAAATCACGGTATTATACTTCATCAGTAACATCCTTTCTATTACATACAAGGCAATATCATTAGGTTTTAGATTATAAATAGTATAGCTTTCCCCATTTCTAAACGCAAGTGTTTTTTGTAATTTGTTGTACAGGCAGGTTTTGGAAGCTTTTTTGTCGCATTTGATTATTTCGTTGAAACAGCTCTTGCAATCAAGTATAATATTCTTAAAGAATTGATTTGATTAGTAAAAGGTAAGTCTAATTATGACTAAAGTGTCAAAAACACCTTTTGACACTTAAACAACTTATTAAAATAATTAATAAGTGAAATAAAGCGGGCATCTTGATAATTCAGGTATAAATGCTAAAATCTATATTATAATACTTAGGAACTACAAAATGAGAAAGGCAGGGCGAAAAGAATGAAATCAGACATTCAGATTGCACAGGAAGCACAGCTGAAGCATATCCGGGAGGTAGCCGAGAAATTAGGTATTTCTGAGGAGGATCTGGAGTACTATGGTAAGCATAAAGCGAAGCTATCGGATGATCTATGGAATAAGGTAAAGAATAATCCGGACGGTAAGCTGGTCCTGGTTACTGCGATAAATCCTACCCCGGCCGGAGAAGGAAAGACAACCACGACGGTTGGATTAGGACAGGCACTGGGTCAGATGAAGGTCCGTTCCTGTATTGCGCTCCGTGAGCCCTCACTTGGTCCCTGCTTTGGAATTAAGGGTGGTGCTGCAGGTGGTGGTAATGCGCAGGTTGTTCCGATGGAGGATCTAAATCTTCATTTTACCGGAGATTTTCATGCGATTACTTCAGCAAATAATCTTCTTGCAGCGATGTTGGATAACCACATTCAACAGGGCAATACCCTGGGGATTGATACCAATCAAATCGTTTGGAAGCGCTGTGTCGATATGAATGACCGAGTACTTCGTAATATTGTAGTAGGACTCGGACGAAAAGCAGACGGTGTGGTTCGAGAGGATCATTTTATTATTACTGTGGCATCAGAGATCATGGCAGTACTCTGTCTTGCGGAGGATATGAGAGATCTGAAGGAGCGTCTTGGGCGAATCGTAGTTGCCTATACCTATGATGGCAAGCCGGTAACCGCAAAAGAAATCAATGCGGTTGGAGCTATGGCTGCACTACTTAAGGATGCTTTAAAACCGAATCTAATTCAGACATTGGAGAATACCCCGGCGATTATTCATGGCGGACCATTTGCTAATATTGCTCATGGCTGTAACAGTGTAAGAGCGACGAAGACAGCTCTAAAATTGGCGGATGTAGTTGTTACAGAGGCTGGTTTCGGTGCAGATCTTGGCGCTGAGAAATTCCTTGATATTAAGTGTAGAATGGCAGGTTTAAAGCCGGCTGCAGTAGTGTTGGTTGCAACCATCAGAGCGCTTAAGTATAATGGTGGCATTCTGAAGACTGAGCTTGGTTCTGAGAATTTGGAGGCGCTTCAAAAAGGTATCGTAAATCTGGAGAAGCATATTGAGAATCTTCAGAAATTCGGAGTTCCGGTTGTAGTCAGCTTAAATCGTTTTGTATCCGATACGGACGCGGAACTAAATTACGTGAAGGAATTCTGCGAAGACCGTGGCTGTGAATTCTCTCTCTGTGAGGTATGGGAGAAGGGTGGCGAAGGTGGTATTGACTTAGCTAAGAAGGTTCTCGCTACCATAGAATCAAAGGAAAGTAACTATAAGCCACTTTATGAGTTAAGCTTATCCCTCAAAGAAAAGATAAAAACAATAGCAACCGAGATATATGGAGCGGACGGCGTAACCTATGACCCAGCAGCAGAAAGTGCAATTAAGACCATCGAAGCGATGGGCTATAAGGAGCTTCCAATCTGCATGGCGAAGAACCAATATTCATTATCGGATGATGCAACTAGGCTTGGCAGACCGACTGGCTTCAGTATCAACATACGCGAGGTATATGTATCCGCAGGTGCAGGCTTTGTCGTAGCGATCACCGGAACAGTCATGACGATGCCGGGACTCCCCAAAGTTCCTGCTGCTGAAGGCATTGATGTCAACGAGAGCGGAATCATTACCGGCTTATTCTAATGTGAATTCTTTCTTTGGTAAAGGAGGTATGTTATGGCGTTCACAGTGAAGCATGACCTTGATCCTATTCATGAGACAATTCAACTTCTTTACTATACCTGCAATCCAGAGACACATAAGAAAAGGCTTATCATGGAAATCAGTGAAGCGGGTGTCAACGGAGAAGATTTTTACCAAAAATATTTCACAGACTTTGAGAAATATATTCGAGTATTTCAAAAGAACAAAGTAGTAAGCAGTGAGGATTATTTTTATTTTCAAGAGGTATCTGCTGATTTTTATCGAGGATTTACCTTGCTCTTCATGCTCAACCGTGAATTGATTAATACGATTGATAAGATGACCGACAGTCAATTGTTAGAGCTGGTATTCCAGAACAGCGATAAGATATTCTCCAGAATTCTACCTGATTATTCCAAAGAAGCAGAAGTAGAATTCCTTAACCAAGAACAGCTGACGAAGTTTATTACTGATTTGAATATATTAGATTCGGAAAAATGGAAGATATTCATGCTTCTCAATCATCCACACAGTTATTATAGCAGATTTGCGAAGATAATCCGTTCGAATCTGGATGCTTTTGAGAAAGCAGCGGAGGCAATACGACCAGCGATGGAGAAGAACCTGCAGCAATATGAGAAGCTTTCTTCAGATAGTGAGAAGCTGCACCGTTGCCTCGAGAATCTGAGTGTTGCCGATAATGAGGTGAAATATATTTTTCCTTCCATGGTTGCTTCTTCCGGAGCTCAGATTATATATCAGAACTGTTACTTTGGATTACTGGCGGAAAGAGTGTTGGAGGAATTCGGACTCACCGGACATAGTCGTGAGAATCTGATGAACGCTCTGAAGCTATTGAGTGAGCAAAGAAAGTTTGAAATCTTGTCAACCTTACGATCCTATGGCCAGATGTATTCAACCGAAATAGCAGTCAAACTGGGAGTGAATCCAAATTCAATCTCCCATCATCTGAGTTCACTGCTGGATGCAGGCTTAATAAAGTCTGAGAAATTAAGCGGAAAGATTTATTACAATGCAGATGAAGCAGCAATTCTCATGATCATTGAGCAACTGCGACAATTGATCTTATAAAGGCAATTGCCGGCCTCACCATTGAATTTATAACTTGATATTGATCAACGAATAAGGACTATGAATTATTGCTGTGTCGACAAGACAAGAGCAGTGAATTCATAGTTCTTTCTTTTGCCATACATCTTGATTTCTAAATAGGCTTCAGATGGAACGGTGTTTCAGTCCGACAATTCAAATTAAAAGTTCTTAGCACTGGCATAAAGTATGGTAAGCCCTCGTATGATATAGAGAAAATACTTTGGTACAAGCTGATCTTAGTAGCGCGGAAAGTTGCGCAGAAATGGAGAAAATTATGATTGAAAAGCTACCGTTTCTTTACACAAAGGATATCACTGTAATCAATCAGGGACAATTTGATGCCCATATGCGTCTTTATGAAGGCTATGTAACAAACATCAATAAGGTGGACGCAATACTGCTTCAGGGTGATGCACAGAGAGAACAATCGAATACTACCTTTAGCTGGTATCGTGAGCTGAAGAGGGGAGAGACCTTTGCGCTTGATGGTGTGATTCTACATGAGCTATACTTTGAGAATATCGGCGGTGAAATGTCCGGACCGGACAATGTTACTTCGGAACAACTTAAACAGGATTTTGGTAGTATGGAGAGGTGGACAGAGGATTTTATCGCGACAGCAAAAGCGAGCAGAGGCTGGGCAATGCTATGTCTGGATCAGAGAAGTGAAAGACTTCGTAACATTAGTCTGGATGCTCATGATGTCGGAAATATCGCTTATTCGGCACCCATCCTTGTATTAGATGTGTACGAGCATGCTTACTTTCTTCAATATGCGGATAAAAAGACGGATTATATTGATGCCTTTATGAAAAATATCAATTGGAAGGTCGTAGGCGAAAGAATGAATCTGTAAGAAATACTGTAGTAAATACAGAAAGAAAATCCGTTCAAAAATATATAAGAAATGGGGTACAAAATGCGGTAGGAAATGATATAAGAAATGCGGTAGGAGATACTTA
>JAGFXQ010000271.1 GCA_017861355.1 Bacillota bacterium | reverse complement strand
AGGAAGTATATGAGCGGATAATCAAGTGTATGCAATATCCTCATCGTGCCATTAGTAACGGGAAAGGAATGTGATAAGGTGGTTATAAAACTAATAATTGCAGGGATAAAGTGGTTATGTAATGTTCAGGAGAACATATTCCATCAATCAATTTTAACATTTGCAGAGGACTTTGATGAAAGACCGGATATCAATCTGAAGGTTGCAATGAATTACAACATAAGCTTACCATCGGGAAAATCAATAACGAAGGATATTCTGGATTGGTACATAGAGTACGAAGGAGCTCATCGATATCATTTGCTAAAAAGAAATGATGAAAATAACGAAATCCGGGTATCCTTAAAGGCCAATGAAACATGGTCGGATATATTAATTGAAATGAGTTGCTTTAATAAGTTCACAATTGATTTTATTAATATAGTTCTTCTTGAGGTGGTTTTTCGGAACGGTTTGCTCTTTCATAACGGGCTTGTAATACATTCCTCCTGCTTAGAATTCAAGGGAGAAGCTATCGCATTTGCTGCGCCATCAGGTACAGGAAAGTCGACACATGCAAGGCTATGGCAGGAAATCTATGATGCTCACGTTGTCAATGATGATCATCCGGCGGTGAGAATTATAGATGGAAAAGTGATCGCTTTCGGCACACCTTGGGCTGGAGAAAGGCAAATGTTTGATAATAGCTCCAGCGCATTGAAAGGGTTTGTAATTCTCGAGCAAGGGCCATCCAATAAGCTCTGGAAACTGAACAAGAAAGATATTTTAAAGGAATTGCTTCCAAGATGCTTTCTGCCGTATTATTGCAGTGATTTATTACAAAAGGCAGCAGAAATATTTTCTGGAATAATCAATAAAACGAATGTTTATAAACTGATCTGTAAACCGGAACCGGAAGCAGCAATGTTAGTCAAAGAAAATGTATGGCCACAAGAAAATGAGAAGCATAGGATGGTAAGCTATGAGTAAGGTCATAACAGCAAAGGCAAATGATGTCTTCAGAATAATGGATCAAATATTTGATCATGAGAAAACCTCGTGGGTCGTTGTGACAGGAATGAGTATGTTTCCTTTCTTGCGGGAAGATGTTGATATGGTGGAAATGGCACGTACTAAGTTCTCCAATATAAAAAAGGGAGATATCGTATTGGCGCAACGACAGAGTGGTGAATATGTCATGCACCGAGTCTATAAAAAGAGTGCATTTGATTTTTTTCTTCTTGGTGATGCTCAGCAATGGATTGAAGGACCTTTATTTGAAGATCAGTTGAAGGCTGTTGTGGTAAGTATAAAGAGAGATAACAGAATGATATCATGCAACAATTACTTTCTGAGACTTTTGTCCTTTTTCTGGATGACAGTTCGACCGATCAGATATAAATTATTCAAGGTTTATGCTTTTATTATGAAGTGTATTTGACGATTAGGAAGAGCAGAAAAATAGATGGGTTAGGAAGGAGAAAGCGGATGAAAATAAAGAGTGGATTTGAAATGGTTGAGATTATGAATGATTGGATTGTGGTTCCCATTGGCGAAAATATGATGAAAGTTGAGGGTCTCTTTGCCTTATCTGAGAGCAGCGCATTTTTATGGAAACAATTAAATGAGGAGAATTCTTACGATAATTTAGTATCATTATTTCTAACCGAATATGAGATAGATAGAAGTACAGCGGAATTAGATGTTAAGGATTTTCTGGAGGGATTAAATAAGATTGGTATATTGGATGACTTTGTTGATGTACATTGAATAAATTTGAATATTGCATAAATCAGAATAACATGATATGCTTAAAAGGGAAAATTTTACAATTATTGTATGAAGGGAGGATTTTGACTGAGCAATTATTATATGCTATATAATCAAAAAGTTAAATCGGACTTACTTCTCCCGGAGGCAGTAATCATCAATCCGGTGGAACGGGTTGACATTTCGATTGAGATAGGGGAACCGCCCGGATGGGTCCTTGAGAAGGCAAAGAGTGGACAAGTTGACCATTTGGAAGAACACGTGATGTGGATCTATTTGATTGGAGTTGTTCTCTTTTATGTAGAAAATGGCAATCATATTATCATATACCGTGAATCGGATCAGCTTCCGGAAGCATTACTACGTTCCTATTTGACAGGGTCTGCCATGGCATTAGCTATGATGCAGAAAAATTTTATTCCGGTACATGGTGGCACAGTTGCCTGGGATGGTTGTGGGATTATTATCTCGGGGGTCAGTGGATCCGGAAAATCCACAGTTACTATGGAATTACTTCACCATGGATTTCGGTTTGTATCAGATGATGTATCTGTCATTGATCCTGAGGAGGATGAAGCAAGAGTATTTCCGGGATTTCCTCAGCAGAAGGTTTGCAGAGATGTCGTGATAAAAAAAGGGCTCAATCTGGAGGAATTAATTTATATTGATGAGAATCGGGATAAATTCGCTAGAATTCTTAAGGACGGGTACATTACGGAACCACTTCCGGTAGCATGTATGATTGAGTTACAGGTATCGGAGAGAGTAGAAAACGTTGTATGTGAAATAGTGACCGGTTCAGAACGTTTTAATCAATTGACAAGAAATATATACCGTGGCGAAGTATATCAGAGGTTGGAGAATAGGCCGGAACGTTTTCAAATGTTTGTTAAGGCTGCGGCTAAGATTCACATGTATCGGATTATAAGACCAAAGAACGGGGATCATGTGGATGATATAATATCATGCATCAGGAAGGAGATTCTGCATATTAACTCATTATGATATACAATGATTAGTTACAATGTGATGAGAGTAGATGATGAAGAAGTTGGGTTTTTTAATACTAATAAGCATTACTTTGTTTTTGGGTATTGGCTTTTATAATTGTATAGAAATAACGAACTATTCCGTTCATGATAAAGCTCTGCCTAAGGGATTTGACGGTTACCGAGTTGTCTTTCTATCTGATCTGCATTGCAAAGTTCTGGGCGAAAATGAGAGCAAACTTATTCGGGCAGTGGATTCCTGCGATCCAGATATTGTTGTATTCACCGGAGATATGATTGACGGCGATCATACGGATATTAGTTCGGTAAGGAACTTATTTGCTGGATTAGCAGGGAAATATCCGATGTTTGCAGTATCCGGAAATCATGAAAAGGATTACCCTCTGAATTATAGAAAACTATTGGAGTATTATGAGGAATATGGTGTGAATAACTTAGATAATGAGTCTCGGATGCTATCTTTGAATGGCTCCCACATCGGGATCTATGGTTTGCCATATCAGAACAGCTATTATATATATAAAACTAGTTATCCACCGGATTTATCCGCAAATGATTTTAATATTTTATTGTATCATGATGCAACCGTATTCTCACCGATTAGTTCCTATGGATATAACCTAGTTCTATCAGGACATACACATGGAGGAATTGTACGTATTCCTTTTATTGGAGGAATGATTAATAACAATGGTTCTCTATTCTCAGAATATGATAATGGTATGTATCAAATCAATGGAAGTACTCTGATCTCGAACAGAGGGATTGGGGATTCTTATTTTCCCAGATTCTATAACCGGTCTGAAGTTGTATGCATTACATTGCGAACAGATACTGAATGAGATTATGTAAAGGATGGAGCAGATGAAAAAGCTATTGGACTTTTTAAGAGATTGGAGAGAACAAAAAAGATATTTTGTATGGTTGATTTTGTATTCTATTCCGTATATACCGCGAATTATTCTTATCCTGGCTTTTGGGCTGATTGATACATTTTTATCGGTTGGTTTAGCGGTTATTCTGAAAAGGATTATTGATGGAGCATCATCCGGAGGATTGGTTCTGGGAGCGATCCTTCTGTATCTTGGAGGAGTGTTGCTATCCATGCTGGTCAATGTCACCAGTCAGCTGATTTCTGCAGTATTGAATGAACGGTTTTCCTTTGGAATTCGAAAACAGATTTATGATAATATAATCCGGTCTTACTGGATGGATGTGAAAAAGTATCATACCGGAGATCTCTTAACAAGGCTGACAAGCGATACTGAAATCGTATCCGACGGAATCGTTGTTGTGATACCAACGATTGTACGTCTTGTAATTGAACTGCTGGTTACTTTTTTTACCTTATTCTATTATGAACCAAGGCTTGCGATCTTTGCACTGGTAATAGCACCGATCTCCTGCTTGATTAGTTTTACACTCGGAAGAAAACTTAAATTACTACAAGTAAAGGTGCAGGAATCGGAATCAAAATACCGTTCTTTTATTCAGGAAAGTCTGAGTAACCTATTAGTAGTAAAGGCATTTGCAAACGAAACACATTCCGTGGATCGATTGTCCGAGCTTCGACAAGAGAGATTTTACTGGGTCTTTAAAAAGAATAAACTAGGCATGATGAGCTCCGCTATCTTATCCTTATCCTTCCAGTTTGGTTATATTGGAGCATTTACGATGGGAGCATATCTGCTGGTCAAAAAGACAATTACCTTTGGTACAATGTCAATCTTTATGACATTGGTGAACAGAATACAAGCGCCAATTCTAGGATTGGCACAAACGATACCGCGCATCGTGTCTGTACTCGCATCTGCAGGACGTATCATTGAGCTTCAGGAGATTCCGATGGAAGAGGTGGAGGAACGAAAGATTGACGTACAACAGGTAGGTATTCAGGTGGACAGGCTCAACTTTGGTTATTCTGATGATATCGTCCTGGAGGATGTTTCTTTTTCTGTAAAACCCGGTGAATTTGTAGCCGTAGTGGGAGCTTCCGGGATAGGCAAGACGACACTGATCCGTCTGATCATGTCATTTGTCCATAGTGCCTCGGGATCGATTCGATTTATTGACAGCAGTGGAGAGTGTGAAAATGTGAATGCAGGTGTCAGAGAATTCATATCGTATGTTCCACAGGGCAACACACTGTTTAGCGGAACAATACGCGATAATATCCTGATGGGGAAATTGGATGCGACGGAGGAAGAGCTTGAAGAAGCAATTCAGTTATCCGCCTCCGAACATTTTATTGATGAATTACC
>JAGFXQ010000270.1 GCA_017861355.1 Bacillota bacterium | reverse complement strand
CATTATGACCGAAGAAATGATTAGCCGCCATATTCTCACTGTGTTTTCTTGCTGCCTGACCGGCAGAGGAGGACCAGGATAAGGGAGACAAGCCTACCCGTGCCCGCACCGAGTTAGTCAGATCATATACAAGCTGTTCTTCGGAGGTGATAACCTTCGGGTTAAAATCGCGAGCCTCACTCGAATCAGACATAACATAGATTCCGACCGTTTTATCTGTATTCAAGGTATCCATCAAAATAGAGACATGATATCCGGAGAGAGTTTTTGTTAAAACATCAGACAGGGAAAAGCTCTCCTTGAGCAACTGATTAATCTGTTCCAGAGTTGCACCGTAGCCGATGCCCTGATACTTGAAATCAAGAGAATCTGTATAAAAGCCGATCACCTGGTCCTCCCGGATGGCAACGAATAAGAGCTTCTTATAATCATTATTATATATGTAATAGGTATAGTCAAACTCGGTTACGGCAATTCGTGCCGGTCGGCCAAACTTCTCTATAAGATCCTTCGTACTGTCGCCGATGACGATGGCAGCATTTCGAACAAAGATGGCACCCGCATTGCTTCCAACATCAATCACCGGGGTGGGTGCGACGGTCGGTGTAACATAGTCTGCTGTGAGAGAAGTCTCAGTTTGGTTCGAAGGCTTCGGGATAAAATAATTGAGATAGAAACCTGCTGTGATTAAGAGTATTCCATAGAGCAGGATGTATTTGTATGTAAAATATTTTCGCATAGGATTTTCCTTATGAGTGATGTGGTGAGGTCGGTTAAATATGTTGCAGGATCGATTAACAGAATCTATTAGGTATGCAGCCAACCTCGGATGAAAATGGAGGAACATAGGATGCCTTATGAATGATTCTAGCACAGTGCATCTTGAAAGGCATGGAAGTATTACTGGAAAAGATACCAAATAATGTAATTAATTTTGATAAAACACTTTGCAAAGTAAATGAGATGGGATACAATGATATATAAAATGACAATAAGTAAAGGAGCGGGAGAAAATGAAAATCTTAGTAACCGGCGGCGCCGGATATATTGCTAGTCATACCAATCTTGAATTATTACAGGCAGGGTACGAAGTGGTCGTAGCTGATAATCTGAGCAACTCCTCCATGGAATCGATACATAGAGTAGAGAAATTAACCGGTAAGAAGATCACTTTTTATGAAGCGGATATACTTGATAAAGAACGTCTAAGTAATATATTTGTACAGGAGGGTATTCATTCGGTAATTCATTTTGCCGGCTTAAAAGCAGTAGGTGAATCCTGTGCCATACCACTCAAATACTTTCGAAATAACTTAAGCGGAACCATCACTCTTCTGGAGGTAATGCAGGAATACAATGTGAAAAACTTAGTATTCTCCTCCTCAGCAACGGTCTATGGAGATCCGGAGAAAGTCCCGGTAACCGAGGATATGCCTCTATCGGCTACAAATCCCTATGGACGTACGAAACTAATGATCGAAGAGATGCTTCGAGATCTTTATCGATCCGATGCTTCCTGGAATATTGCAATCCTTCGTTATTTCAATCCGATCGGAGCGCATGAGAGCGGGGAGATTGGGGAAGATCCGAATGGTATCCCGAACAACCTGGTTCCGTATGTAGCCAAGGTTGCAATCGGTGAACTGGAGAAGGTAAACGTCTTTGGCGATGATTATGATACACCGGACGGAACCGGAATTAGAGACTATATTCATGTGGTGGATCTGGCACGTGGGCATATTAAAGCAATTGAAAAGCTCACTCAGAATCCGGGTCTTGTCGTATATAACCTTGGTACCGGCGTTGGTTACAGTGTGCTTGATATCATTCATAATTACGAAAAAGCATGTAACAAAACTATACCTTATGCAGTTACCCCAAGAAGACCGGGAGATATTGCAGTATCCTATGCGGATGCAACGAAGGCTTATCAGGAACTGGGATGGAAAGCAGAGAAGGGTATTGATAAGATGTGTGAGGACTCCTTCCGCTGGCAGAGCAAATACCCCAAAGGATATAAGAATTGATTCAACACAGGTAGAATAGAGTTGGAACTATTAATTGTACATGTAAAAAAACCAACCCAATATGTGGTGGTTTTTATGTAAATTAGTTTAAGAAATTGATATAATTTGTCTGTCAATTTTTGATTTGTAGTGCATTATGACATAAAAATTGCGAAATCATTTTAAAACTATTGACAAAATCACTAAAATTTGATAATCTTTAAAAGGTTAGTACTGGAGAAGGTATTACCCAGAGGAAGAAGTTGGGGAAGCGAGAGGGTAGAAGATTTATAGAATAAGGTTGACTAAAACGTATATCAATCGTGGTATACCTTTTTGGCCAACCTTATTTGATTCTATTCCTCGGAATACCAAGAGCCTAATACCTGCTTGGCAAGATCCAGGGTAGTTTGATAATCCATAGCACCGTTCTTCGCGATATCCGAGACACCATGAAGCTTGGCAAGTGCGGGAGTGTAGTCTGACAGCTTATAGATACCATAATGAAAATCAGCCGGTCCATTCTCATAATGGGTAACAATCGGAGTGATATCTGCTTTGCTGATATAGGTTCCGGTACTATCTTTGGTTATGGTAACTCCAGCCATGGCACCTAACATTCTGGGGGCTTCCTTCTGATAAGACATAAAATTCCCCAAGGAATAATATACAAGCATTCTGTGATCTTTCTTGGTTTCAATCCACTCCACCGGCTCAATTACATGGGGGTGTGCCCCGATCACCAGGTCTACTCCGTGTTCATAATAAAAGGCTGTAAGATCCTTTTGCATTGAAGTCGCCTGGTAGACATATTCGGATCCCCAATGAGGGAAAACAATCGTAAAGTCTGCCTGTTCTTCCGCTTTCTTGATATCTTCCGCCATCTTCTTCTTATCCAGCATGTTTACCAGATAGGGCTTATCCTCCGGAAGAGAATATCCATTCAGACTGTAAGTATAATTAAGTAGAGCAAGCTTGATTCCATTCTTCTCGACGATGGTAATTTTGTCTTGATCCTCTGCAGTTTCATTCATTCCGAGCATTGTAATCTCAGGCTTTGTCTTCCAATAAGCTAAGGTATTCTCAATCCCTTGTAAGCCCATATCCATAGCATGGTTCGTTGCGTGCAGGATGACATCAAAGCCTGCATTCACAAGGGCATCACCGATCTGTGTGGGTGAATTGAAGTTCGGATAACCGGAGTAAGCAAAGTCATCGCCTCCCAGAATCGTTTCCTGATTCACGACGGCCAGATCTGCCCCACGGATTTCCTCCTTCAGATTCGAATACAGGTGGTCATAATTTAGACTTCCATCTTTCTTCTTACCGCTTAAAACAACCTCAATGTGTATTAAATTATCACCTACCGCTAGCAAAGTAACCTGAGAAGTGTCCGATACTTTATCTTTATTCGAAGGGGACCAGGCTTCCAGGCTTGTCTCCTCTCCTGAAGAACTATTTTGTAAGACATCTGCATTCTCTAAGGGGAAGGTCGTCCAACGGCTTGCAGAGCCCTCTTCAAATTGAAATTCCGGAGTATTCAAAGGGAATGAAATCTCGGAGGCATAGTACCATGGGTCCAAGGGGTGAAGGGGATTCTTAAGCACATGAAAATCCTGTGCGGGCATATAACCCTGCGCCAGCAGATAGCATTTATTGCCAGACTGGTCCACCGCCATATCAACGATTAATACACAATGACCAGGGGAACCGCTTTTGAGAAACATATCTCCGGGTAAGAGCTCGCTAATAGAGACTGCATCACATTCCGATGAAAGAGACAGAGTACCGGCATAAGTAAAAACCACTTGAAGATAGTTCAGTAATCCCTGATGAGAATCGTCGTAAGAAGCACTTTTGACCCACTTGACGTTATTGCCGTCGACTTGAATGCGTTCTCCGTCTCGCCACCTGGTGTATTCCATAAGAAAACCGTTGGTAAGATGAAAAGCGATTTTATCATAAGCTTTAATGGACCAGTAATATTCAGCATAGATTCGAATGACGGAATCAGCACATTGCTGTAAATCCCGATCACCTAGACTAAGATCAAAGATTGCTGCAAAGTTATCCTGATTGTTCTTTGGCTTCCCGTTATACAACAGAAGCTTTTGATCCGCCTCTTTTAAGGGAAGCGACCTTATATAAGCAGCCATTTCGCCATCTACGGAAGATACTCGGGTATAGCCCTGCGGAGGATGAATCCGGTTTTCCAGATTGGTCCCTGATTCATCGATCAGAGAGTGCACGGCTTTCTCGTTTATCGCTGGTGACGGTGTTACAATCAATGAATTTTCCGTATCGGAAGGTAGGGGAGTTATTGTAGCTACCGTGCTATTGATCGTGGAAGAAGGATCCGAAGATACATTATTCTCTATACGATCACAGCTGACAGTAAGTATTGACAATCCAATTATTAATATAACACTCCATAGGAAGTGTATTTTTTTACTTTCTATTCTTCTATTTCTCATAGCAGCTCCGATCTTCGTAATATGGAATTTATTATAGCATGTGTTGAAAATTAAATCTATCTTGATACTAGAAAGTCAGAAACAAAGCAGTAAAAATGTATAAAAGGAAATACTTTGACAAAGCCTAATTCCCATGGTATACTTTGACATAAATACAGGGTAAAAGCAATGAAAAGAAGAGTACACAGCAAAGCACTTGACAGAGAACCCCGCTTAGGTTGAGAAGGGGAGAGGGAGGAAACTCCGGTTTACCATCCCAGGTAAACTTGCCGATACTGTGGAAGATGGTCTTGGAGCTGTGCACCGAGGAGTAATCTTAGGCTGCGACGGTAGCAACCGTTATATTGCAACGCTGTAGTAATTGCAGCGGCTAAGGCCTTTATGATTAATAAAGGTAAATTAAAGTGGTACCACGGGAGCACCTCTCGTCTTTAAATACATTTAAAGATGGGGGCTTTTTTTATTTAAGACAAGTGAAATGATTTATCATTTCATCTTGTATACGCCAAAGTGAAATGATTTATCATTTCATCTTGTATAC
>JAGFXQ010000064.1 GCA_017861355.1 Bacillota bacterium | reverse complement strand
TTTCAAAAATATTATGTGAACACTCATCCTCCTATTTTGCATCAACTATTGGTATCTTCCCTCTGTTAAGAAAGAGTGTTTAATGAAAAATACTTATTTTATTGTTTTATTTTTTTACAACATAAGGTAAAATAGAGATATCAGCTTTAAAAACCACATAAAAGGTCCGTAAATACGGCTTGCTCATAGAAAGGCTTATAAAATTATGAATGACAAAGCACTAAGAACTTTGGAATACAATAAAATTATCGATAAATTATGCAATCTGGCAGGAACCGGTTATGGCAGAGATCTATGTGCCCATCTGCTTCCACTCTATGACTTAAATTTAATTCAGAAGCTTCAGGGGCAGACCACCGATGGTTTATCCAGGTTATTACGGAAAGGCAGCGTATCCTTTGGTGGGATTCATGATATCCGCCCCTCGATTATGAGATTAAAGGTCGGCTCCTCCTTAAATGCTGCCGAACTCCTTCATATTAGCTCTGATCTGGATGCAACTCTGCGTGTCAAAGCCTATGGCGGTTACACAGGGAAAGACAGTGATAGCATGACCGAAGACTCCTTGTCCGAGTTCTTCGCTAATCTGGAGCCTCTTACTACCTTGAACAACGAGATTAAACGTTGTATCATCTCGGAGGAGGAGATTGCAGATGATGCCAGCTCCGGTTTGAAGAGTGTCCGTCGCTCAATTAAGAGTGCTAATGATAAGATACACAGTGAATTAGGCTCCATCCTGAACTCCTCCAGAACCATGTTGCAGGAGAATATTATAACGATGCGTAACGGCAGATACTGCCTCCCCATCCGTTCCGAATACAAGAATCAGTTCCAGGGAATGATACACGACCAATCCTCTACCGGCTCGACCCTGTTCATCGAACCAATTGCTATTGTTCGTCTGAATAATGAACTCAAGGAGCTTGCTATTCGGGAGCAGGAAGAAATTGAGAAGGTACTTGCCGAGCTGAGTAATCAGGCAGCGGAATACTGCGAGAGTCTGGAATATAATTTCACAACCTTATCCGAGCTTGACTTTATCTTTGCCAGAGCCTCCTTATCTAAGCAGATGAAGGGTTCTGAGCCTACATTTAATAAAGATGGGCGCCTTAGTATCAAGAAAGGACGTCATCCTTTAATTGATGCCAAGAAGGTTGTTCCGATTGATATCATGTTGGGCAAGGATTTCTCTATGCTGATTATCACCGGACCGAACACCGGTGGTAAAACCGTCACACTGAAGACCGTTGGACTGCTTACCTTAATGGGACAAGCAGGACTCCACATTCCAGCTTTTGATGGTTCTGAGCTAGCTGTCTTCGAAGAGGTATATGCCGATATCGGCGACGAACAGAGTATTGAGCAGAGTCTCTCCACCTTCTCTTCTCACATGACAAACATCGTAAAGATACTCGATAAGGCCGACATCAACTCCCTTGTACTATTCGACGAATTAGGAGCCGGAACGGACCCGACCGAGGGCGCTGCCTTAGCGATGTCCATTCTTTCGTCACTTCATCGGAGAAATATTCGCGCGATGGCTACCACTCATTATAGCGAACTCAAGATTTATGCTTTATCTACCGAAGGTGTAACAAATGCCAGCTGTGAATTTGATGTTGAGACACTTCGCCCTACTTATCGCCTATTGATCGGTATCCCCGGTAAGAGTAATGCTTTTGCAATCTCTTCTAAGCTAGGCCTTCCGGATTATATCATCGAGGATGCCAAGGAACGAATTGGACATCAGGAGAAAAGCTTCGAGGATCTCATTAGTGATCTGGAAGCAAACCGTGTTACCATTGAGAAAGAACAATCCGAGATATCAAGATATAAAGAGGAAATCGAACAGTTAAAAAGAAACCTTTCCAAGAAGAACGAATCTCTGGATGCAAGCCGTGACCGATTGTTAAAAGAAGCCAAGGAGCAGGCTGCCTCTGTCTTACAGGAGGCCAAGGATTTCGCTGACCAAAGCATCCGCCGTTATAACAAATGGCTTCAAGAAGGCGGCAGCATCAAGGATATGGAGAATGAACGTAATACCCTTCGCGAACGTTTGAGTGACAGCGAGAAGAATCTGCTGAAGAATAAACAAAAGCCTGCTAAAGCTGCTTCCGCTAAGAGCCTCAGAGTCGGTGACAGTGTCAACGTAATCAGCCTAAATCTGAAGGGTACCATCAGTACTCTGCCGAATGCCAAGGGAGATCTCTTTGTTCAGATGGGGATCCTGCGTTCTTTGGTTAATATTAAGGATATTGAGTTATTGGATGAGGAGATTATAACCGCACCCGAATACAGTAAAACCCAAAGCGGTAAGATCAAGATGTCTAAGTCCGCTTCCATTCATCCCGACATCAATCTGATCGGGAAGACAGTGGACCAGGCTCTCTCCGATCTGGATAAATATCTGGATGATGCTTACCTTGCGCATCTTCCTCAGGTAACCGTCATCCATGGCCGAGGCACCGGAGCTTTAAGAAATGCAATACACTCCCGCCTCAAAAAGCTGAGCTACGTGAAATCTTTCCGTTTGGGAGCTTTTGGCGAAGGTGATCAGGGCGTTACCATTGTTGAATTCAAGTAAGAAGGAGTCTGTTTCTTGTATACAATTGATATAAATATCTTAGCTACAATAATCTAATAATATCGTTGTAATCGAAAGGAGTTTGACATGATAGCCAAGCAAAAAATACTGATCGTAGATGATGATGTCAACATCGCAGAGCTCATCTCGTTATATCTGACCAAGGAATGCTATGATACGCTGATTGTGAACGACGGGGAGGCTGCTATCCGTGAATTTGCTTCTTACCAGCCCAATCTTGTGCTTCTCGATCTGATGCTTCCTGGTATTGATGGTTATGAGGTCTGCAGAGAGATCCGCAAAACATCAAAGGCACCGATTATCATGCTATCAGCCAAAGGTGAGATCTTTGATAAGGTATTAGGCCTGGAGCTGGGTGCAGATGATTATGTGATTAAACCTTTCGATTCCAAAGAATTAGTTGCCAGGGTCCGTGCAGTACTCAGGCGTTTTCATCCGGGCAAGGAAGAAACCGAGGACATACCGGCAATCCCTGTCCCTACCGGTGACTATGTAGCCTATACGGATCTGATGATCAATCTCAGTAATTATTCCGTTCAATATCTGGGGGAGAACATCGAGATGCCCCCGAAGGAACTGGAACTGTTATATTTTCTCGCCTCCCATCCGAATCAGGTATTCACCAGGGAGCAGCTTTTGGATCACATCTGGGGCTATGAATATTACGGTGACACGCGAACTGTGGATGTCCATATTAAGCGTTTACGTGAGAAGATCAAGGATCATAATGACTGGAGTCTCGGAACAGTCTGGGGAATCGGATATAAGTTTGAAGTGAAGGGTGTTAAAAAATAATCGGAAGGCGAGGGCATATCATGAAGAAAACGATTTGGTCAAGATTAGTTATCTGTTTTCTCATCGCAGGAATTATGTTTTTTCTGCTTCTGAATACATATGGTATGCAACTGCTGGAACGACGTTTGACAGAGGATAAGAAGGATCAACTAATGGATGAAGCCAAGTTGATCTCCTCCGAATATATGAATAATTTCTATGATGATAAGATGTCTTTGGACAACCTGAACATTCAGCTAAAATCCATTGATACCTTCTTAGGGATTCGGGTATGGATCGTCAATTATGCCGGAATTATCATAGCTGATTCCGCTTACTCCAGGAATGCCAAAGGCAAGAGTATCTATGATATTGATCCTTCTTTGTTAGATAACACCTTTACCAAAAATGTATCTTATGATGATATCTTTTTTGAACCGATGTTAAGCCTGACTCATAAAATCAATTATAATTATAAGGTTCGGGGATACATCCTTCTGCATACGCCACAGCAGGGAATCACCGATGAAACCAATGATTATCTGGATGTCATCAATATCTGCTTCCTGGTATTTTTACCAATGCTCTTCCTGCTCTTTGTCTACATTTACAATATCACAGCTGTTCCTCTAAAGAATCTGATGAAAGCAGCGAAAGCGTATTCATCCGGTAATTACAACTATGCTCTGGTACTAAAGGGTCTGAGTGAATATCGAGACCTTGGTGCTGCCGTCTCCTATATGGCCAGCGAATTAAGTAAATTAGATGATTATCAGAAGAAATTCGTGGCGAATATCTCCCATGATTTCCGCTCTCCCCTCACCTCCATCAAAGGGTATGCCGCCGCCATTATGGATGGTACTATCCCTCATGAGATGCAGGATAAATATCTGAACATCATCTTATTCGAAACAGAGCGGTTGACGAAACTGACCTCCGGCTTATTAGAGCTTAACAGCTTTGAGAATAATGGAACTTTTCTGGATATTGCAACCTTTGATATAAATAACATTATAAAAAGAACTGCAGAGACCTTCGAAGGTACCTGCAGAGAGAAGAAGATCACCTTAAATCTTGTCTTTTCCTCCAAGCAAACCATAGTGGAAGCAGATATGGGCAAGATTCAACAGGTGCTTTATAATCTGATTGATAATGCAATCAAGTTCAGCCATAACAATTCACAAATCAAAGTGAGTACCGAAGAAAAAGGAGAGAAAGTCTTTGTCTCTGTGAAGGATTATGGTATCGGTATTCCGAAGGATTCCATCAAGAAAATCTGGGAGCGTTTCTATAAAACCGATGTCTCCCGAGGGAAAGACAAGAAAGGTACCGGCCTAGGACTATCCATAACAAAGGAAATCATCCAGGCACACAATGAGAATATCAACGTAATCAGTACCGAAGGTGTAGGAACAGAATTCATCTTTTCCTTAACCAAGGCTTCTGAATAATCGAAGACCTTTTCGCATAAAGCAGAACTTTGCTCTTTCCTTATGAACTTACACATTTTCTGCGAAGCAGCCTTCGCTCCTAGGCTTCGTCCCAGCTATGACGATGAAGCTGCCCTTCCATACGCATTCCCTCAAAATTATTCTGTCGCAATGCCTCATATAGAATAATTGCTACCGAATTCCCCAGATTCAATGATCGTATATCTCCTACCATCGGAATACGGATGGTATTCTGCTTGTTCTTTAGTAGTAGCTCCTCCGGGATCCCAGCACTTTCCTTTCCGAACATAATATAGCAATCCGGGTCATATTCTACCTGAGTATAGGAATGTTGCGCCTTTGTCGTTGCCATAAAGACCTTCGCATTCGGGTTCATTTCCAGAAACTCCTGGTAGTTCTTATAAACGGTAACATCTAGGTCCTTCCAATAATCAAGTCCGGCACGTCGTATTTCCTTCTCATCAAGGCGAAAGCCCAAAGGCTCAATCAGATGTAGTCTGGTTCCCGTAGCGACGCAGGTTCTGCCAATGTTCCCGGTGTTTGCCGGAATCTCCGGCTCTAATAATACAATATTCATTTTGTGTGTCCTCATTTCATTAAATACTGCTTTGTGGCACAGCTGTAAAGAACAGATTAAGGAAAGACAGCGCTGCCGTCTTTCCTCAAGTTTGGTTTGTCATATAATGATTAATTTATTGGAATTGAGATACCATTTCAATTAAGAAAAAGGTGAATTAATCACCTTTAATCGCTATATGTATCTCAACCTTTTTATTATCTTCATATTCTAGCGGAACACAGATATTGTGTGCATAGGTCGCACTAAATGTCATTGTACCGTTGCCAACTGTGGGTGGTGTAATATCAATACCAATACCCTTTGTAGAGAATATTGTCGCTGTATTACCCATTATCATATTACCAAGTTCACTAATCGCACTCTTAGCCAATTCGTCCATTTCTGTAATTGGCATCATAATCATCTTCGACGCAATATCGCAAGCAACAGAATTTTCGAAAGCTATCATTGCCTGTCCTCTCATTTCACCTGTAAATCCGATTAAAATAAGCAGTGTATTGTCAAAGAAGGCTGGATTCTTAATGTAGGGTTTACCAACCTTAGCATCGATGAAGCACATCTCCTTGAGTATCTTCGTTGATGCCATTAAGAATGGATTAATGTGGTCCGCATTTACGTTGGCCATTCGATCACCTCCTAAGTATCATAATAATATTGTAACACAGGTTATATACATTTTTCAACAGGATACATGAATTATTTCTCAGATCTGTGCCTATCAACGAAATTCTGCATTCTTTCCAAGGCGATTTTAAGATTATCCATAGAATAAGCATACGAAATTCTCAAATAACCTTCACCGCAATCGCCAAAAGCAGTACCCGGAACTACAGCAACCTTCTCTTCCTGAAGAAGCTTTGTTGCAAATTCATCCGCGGTCATATTAAGTCCTTTGATACAGGGAAATACATAAAATGCACCATATGGTTCAAAGCACTCCAATCCCATCTTGCGAAGAGAATGTACCACGAATCTGCGTCGCTTATCATAAGCATCCCTCATCATTTCGACATCCGGATCGCCGCTCTTCAGTGCTTCTACACCGGCATACTGGCTGGTAGTCGGAGCACACATGATTGCAAACTGATGAATCTTTATCATTTGTTCCAGAATCAGAGCAGGGCCTGCTGCATAGCCAAGTCTCCAGCCTGTCATTGCATAGGATTTGGAAAATCCATTGATTACAATGGTTCTCTCCTTCATACCGGGGAAAGAAGCGATTGAGACATGCTTGCTTCCATAGGTAAGCTCGGAATAAATCTCATCCGAGATTACAATGAGATCCTTCTCAATAATTACGTCCACGATTTTTAATAGATCATCATGATCCATGATTGCACCGGTAGGATTATTAGGAAATGCAAGAATTAATACCTTCGTCTTATCCGTGATGGAATCAATTAATTCCTGTCTGGTTAGCTTGAAATCATTCTCCCCTTTCAGATCAATGACCACCGGAACACCTCCGGCCAGAATTGTACAGGGATGATAAGATACATAGCATGGCTGAGGAATTAAAACTTCATCCCCCGGCTCAAGCATAGCACGAAGAGCGATGTCAATCGCTTCGCTGCCTCCCACGGTAACCATAACTTCTTTATTGTAATCATAGTTTAGATCAAAACGACGATATAAATAATTACTTATTTCTACCTTCAACTCTTTCAAACCTGCATTGGAGGTATAGAAGGTTCTTCCCTTCTCCAATGAATAGATGCCCTCTTCACGGATATGCCAGGGTGTATCAAAGTCCGGTTCTCCAACACCAAGGGAAATCGCATCCTTCATCTCACTAACAATATCAAAGAACTTCCGGATACCGGAAGGTTGTATATTTACGACTGATTTCGATAATGGATTTCTCAAGGTGTAATCAACATCCTTTCATCATGTTTTGTTTGAACGAGTGGCAGGCCATGCTCCTTGTATTTCTTTAACACGAAATGAGTACCGGTACTTAATACTGCATCCATTGGCGCAAGCTTCTCTGATACAAAATTAGCTACCTCTCTCATTGACTTGCCTTCGATAATAACGGTTAAATCGAACCCTCCGCTCATCAGATATACGGATTGAACCTCGCTAAACTGATAGATTCGTTCTGCAATCTTATCAAATCCGAGACCACGCTGTGGTGTAACCTTTACTTCGATTAAGGCAGTCACTCTTTCACAATGAACCTTATCCCAATTAATCAGAGTCGGGTAACCACAGATGATGGTTTCGTCCTCTAACTCCTTTATTGTATTTGCAACCTCTTCCTCCGTTATTCCTAACATGATAGCTAAATCAGCAACTGACACCTTACTGTTCTTATCAATTGCAGTTAAGATTTTTTCTCTCATTCTAATCCTCCATTCTACCGATAATTCGCGATTTTATGATTGAAAAACCCTCATTTCCCCACGAATTATTATACTGTCATTCCAACTCTTACATGACTTTATAAAGCTCATCGCTTTTTGGCGGTTCCAAGAAACGTTTTTCGTCTTCATTTATGATCACGCGGTCATTACCTTCCGTGATACGGCCGATAACCGCGGCAGCTATTCCACCTGCTTTGAGACGATCCACCAGATAATTTGCCTGATCTGTTACAATCAGCATACATCCGCTGGAGATCAGCATATATGGATTAATATCATAAAATTCACAGATTTCAACGGTTTCCTGTCTTAGGAGAATCTTCTTTAGATCCACCTCCATACCAACCTTGGAGGCAGCACCGATCTCCCAAAGAGCGCCAAAGATTCCGCCTTCCGTGACATCGTGCATCGATGTCACGCCACTGGCTCGTGCGACCATCGCTTCCGGTACTACAGAGATAAATTCTATCATTTTTTTTGCACCATCGATGAAGCTCTGACTATATTTTGTTGTCAGTTCTGCTTCTTTGGATGCTGCAATAATTGCTGTGCCTTCCAGACCAGCCCATTTTGTCATAACGATTTCCTGTCCGGGCTTCGCTCCTGCCGTTTTGATCATCTCGTTACGCTTCATCTTACCAACTCCGGTCACCGTAATGATGGGTTGACGAACGGCTTTGGTTATCTCGGTGTGTCCACCGATAATCTCTATATTCAGTTGCTTGCAGGCTGCTTCCATATCCTGCATCGCACCTCTTAATTCAGTTTCTGCGGTTCCATCCGGCAACAGGATGGTAAGCATAATACCAATCACCTCTGCCCCGTTGGAGGCAATGTCATTGGCTGTTATATGAACTGCTAAAGTTCCGATATCCTGAACCGTTCCTGTAATCGGATCCGTAGAAAGCACAAGCACTTCATCCTCAGCTACGGCAAGAACACTACAATCCTCACCGATCGCGGGACCTACAAGTACTTCCTCACGTCTATGCGATATTTGATTAAGAACAGACCGTTTTAATACTGTCTCAGGAACTTTCCCCAGGTTCATAGTAATGTCCATACCTTTCTTGCCCTCTGTTAGTCTTCGAAGCCTTGCTCCAGGTTATCAATCCAGATATCCGCCTGAACCTGACCTTCCGGGTTAGAGCGATTATTCAGTGTAGAGGATTGACTTTCTGTCTCAGCGGCTGCCGGATCCAGTGGTTCATCCGATACCGGAGGCTCTTCGTCCTTGATATCTTTCGAGGTATCCGTCTTATCCGTCTTGTCCGTATCGTCCTTCTTATCTTCTACCTTCTTCGTTCCGACGATGGTATATTTCGGTGCTGCAGAATAATTACTCTTATTCACCAATGTTCTGCTTACTTCCACACCGTTCTCATAGACCACTTTATAAAGCTCAGCCTTATAACCGGTATGTGCCGACTGGGTTACCTTGCGGTAAGTCTCCGGCTGCGTCGGATCCTTGGTTATCACTTCCTTCGGCGGAGGTGTCTCGGAGAGAACCTTTGTCTCATACTTAACTTTACGTTTCTCGGTATCTCTGGTTTCTTTCCCCCACAGCTTGAAGGTAATAGTTCTGTCCTTCGTAGTTGCTTCGACTAGTATAGGAACATCCGTATTGTTCTTGAATTTGAAGTCCTTATAGGTTCCCGCGATTGCGGCATCTCTAGATAAATCAACATAGCTGATGGTCATGGAATGCGGTTGACGCTCTACCACTTCCAGCTCTGCCTGCAGTACTGCATTATATAAGGTTGTGGTTACCTGGCAAGCACCGCCTCCGACACTATCGATTACCTTGCCCTGTAGGTATGCTCCCGCAACAAAGTAACCATTTTCTTCGGTAAAAGGAGTTAATATTTTGTAAGCGGAGAACTCATCCCCCGGATATAATACGGTATTATTAATCAGTCTCGCACCGTTTGCCAGGTTCGCTGCTCTTCCCTGCGCAGAATCTGCATACTGGGTAGTATAGGTTCCCAGCACGGTATTACATTGTTCTACCACATCCTTGGTATAGACCGGAAGGTCATCTTCTACTACAGCATCTACCAGAATATCCTGACGATTCCACAGATCAATGGCATCGGTAACAGCTTTCACGGTAGCATCCACATCCACCTTACTGCCAACTACATGGTCACCATAGACGAATTTACCATTCTTCCTGGTAATCGTTGCATCGACCGGAGCTATATTATATGCGCTGACATCTACAGAGACGATATTCTTTATTTTAGTTTCATCATATATGAAGGTAATCGGATAGATAATGCTTCCCTGTTCAATATCCTTCATATCTTTATAGCGCTTGATCAGGTTTCCGCTTTTTCCAAGAGCTAAAGCGGTATCAATGTTATCATTTTCCTCCATCTGATATCCCAAATCACCCATGGTAGTATAGACTACTTCTTTGCCAACCATGATCGCAACGCCTTTGTTCTTTAATCCGTCAACAAAATCAGAAACGGCTGCCTTCGCCTGCTCCCTTGTCATACCGCTGACATCAACTTCATCTATGAATACGCCTTTTACTATTGTATTATCCTTCTCTTCAGCAGATGCATGTACGCTATTTGAGATATAAAAAAAGGAAATCAACAACAAAAGAATTGCGGATAAGATAATTTTCTTTCTGCCCATATTCATCCTCACTTTCCAAAACTTAGATCTATTTATTATGTGTATCTTTCTGTATTTTTATGTGACTTCTTCCTATTTTAACATAAACAGGAGATTATTCAAGTCATTCTTTCGTTCGTTGACATTTGTGCGGCAATTATGTATATTTAAAACAACATACATTCTATCCTTATATTGCATGCACTAATCATGGTCATTTTCTAGTTAAGGACACTAAGAACCATGGGAACAACCATAGATAATACTATGATAATGATAATAGCAGTTGAAAAAATTCTTTTTGATTTTTTGTTGTAGAAATTCATATCTGTCACCTCTTTTACTATAATTTTATTTGAAAGGTAGTGAATGCGAATGGGCATCCCGGTAGCATCTGTATTAATACTAATTTTCATCCTTTGGCTACATTATGAGATGAAAAAAAATAGCAAAATATCAAAGGATACGCTTGAACTCTTCTGGCAAAAGGAACGCGATTCGAACCAAACCCGCCGCAAGGACATATCGCAATTAAACTTTCTGTCCTTCACCTTGGAATCTCTTCCTATGGAAGACTGTGAAGATGATACCATCAATTCTTATCGTGATACTATACGCAAATATGCAGCCCGTAAAATGGTCAACTTATCCGGCCAGACCAATACCGACTTGAAGCTGGAATACGGTGTTGCTAATTTCAATCTTCTGTCAGAATATGATACAAACTATATTGCCTTTGTAAGTATGCTTCAGAAGTGGGCACAGCGTCTGTATGATCATGGCCATCTGAAGGAGTCACAAGCCGTACTGGAATTCAGTATATTTCAATGCTCTACTGATGTTACCCAAGCTTATCAGCTACTGGCTGGGTTGTATCATAAGCAAGAACTGCCATTGAAAACGGCTACTCTTATAGAAAGAATCCGTCAAACTCAAATTAGAGAAAAGGAAAGGTTGATCGAGGAGCTTGAAGCGTATACGCTTTCTAACAAAATGTAATGTTTATTCTATGATATTTTGTGAAAACAGGCAAGATTTTTTTATATATTCTTAATCTTTTTACCTATTTTATACCGCTTTCTTTGTTTTTCTGCTTGATATAGATACAATCGTCTCTCAGAAAGCACTCTTCGCACTTCGGATTTCTTGCGACGCAGATTGTCCTACCTAACGTTATAATCTGTATGTTGTAAGCGATCCACTGCTCTTTCGGTAGCAGCCTCATCAGGTCAAATTCTATTTTAACCGGATCTTCCTCTTTGGTAAAGCCGAGTCTCTTCGAGATACGCTTTACATGAGTATCCACAACGATGCTCGGTTCCTGATAGATGTTCCCGCGAATAACATTGGCCGTCTTTCTTCCGACACCCGCCAGATTTGTTAATTCATCAATGTCACTCGGCACCTCTCCATTATATTTTTCTACCAGAGTTTTAGCACAGGTGATGATATTCTTCGCCTTATTCTTATAGAATCCGGTGGAGTGAATATCCTTCTCCAATTCTTCCTGATTGGCCTCCGCGAGCGACTGAATCGTCGGATACTTCTGAAACAAATCCTTGGTAACAATATTCACCCGGTTATCCGTACATTGTGCACTTAAGATCGTCGCTACCAGTAGCTGCCATGGAGAATCATGATTCAAGAATATCTTATGTTCCATCGTATATTCACGGTTCAGTGCTGTAATAATGCGCTCCATTCTTTCCCGCTCTTTCTTTGATGTTCTTTGACTGCTCAAGTTATGCCTCCTTACCTTCTGATTAATGTCGCTGATTTTGTAATTGGGTCCCTCTCACTGTAATTAAAAATCACCGTAGATTCTCTCATCATTACTTCACCATTCTTTACAGACGTTTCAATATCATACTGAAAGGTCTCAATATGAACTAAGATCTGTTCCCGACGATACTCATCATAAAGATTCTTATGGTTCTTCTGAATTCGATCCATGGCAAAAGGCGGCCTGCTCTTCATGTCCTCACGCAGGAATAGATCCATCAGAAGGATCTCTTCGAACAGTTTAAGCTTTTCCGGCTTACTATGATCCGATGCATAGTCCTGGAAAAAGTTTGATTCACGGTCTGTTTCACGATCTGATCTAGGATCCGGCTCATGGTCTGAGCCAGCCTCAAATCTCAGTACCTTCTCCTGGAAGAAATCAAGTAGCAGTTCATATCGCCTTATTCGGCTATGTGCCTGCATGTCCATGTGTTTGCTTTCATAATAACCGGCAAGCTCTTCATACAACTTCATTGGAGTCGGATAATAATGCTCCAGATAGCCTATGGCATTCGTGAATTGCCCACTATTATAATAAACCTCAACCATCTCACAGATACCCTTCAGCTTTAACAGTTCCTCATAGGATAGTTGTCTCGTATACAGTACCTCATAAGGTGGATTGTCGCGATATACGATACCGAAATCCTTACTCTCTGCCTCCATCGGCGATCCCCTCAGTACCTTCAGAAATCCCAGCTGAAGCTGATCCGGCTTCATCTCATATACATCATGAAAGGATTGCTCGAAGGTC
>JAGFXQ010000269.1 GCA_017861355.1 Bacillota bacterium | reverse complement strand
AAATCAACTATAATCAGTAGCAAGGTAGTAATTAAATTTGCTTAAATAATTATAAAATTATGGAGGAAGAATAATGTTTGATTTTTTAAAGAGAGATGACAGCAAAGTGATTCATGTAAATGATATGGACAACCTGATTGGTAAAGTGGAATTAATCGATATAAGAGAACCTTATGAATACAAAAGCGGAACCCTAAAGACTGCAAAAAAACATTCCTATGGGTACGCTGTTATCAAGTCCGGAGAAATATCTGATTAAGGATAAGACATATTATATCATGTGCCAGTCCGGTGGAAGAAGCGGAAGCACAACCAGGACGCTTACAAAACAAGGCTTTAACGTAATCAATGTTGCCGGTGGTATGGGTTCCTATGTAGGAACAAAGAGAAAATAATTCAGCAGGAACCGGATCAGCTGTATATAAATTAACACAAGTTAATGATATCGCAATGATTCATATTCATTCTATATAGGAGGACTATCGCATGAAACGTAAAATAATAATTATCGGTGGTGTTGCAGGCGGAGCAAGTGCTGCAGCAAGGCTAAGAAGAAATAGTGAAGAAGATCAGATCATCATGTTTGAACGGGGACCTCATGTCTCCTTTTCGAATTGCTCTCTGCCATACCATTTGAGTGGAGTGATTAAAGAAGCAGATGATCTGGTTTTAATGAATCCGGAGCTTTTCTTAAAGCAATATAATATCGATGCACATATAAATAGTGAAGTTACAGCCATCGATCGGAATAAGAAGACAGTTACTGTGAGGAGATTAGATTCGAAGGAAGAGTATACAGAAAGCTACGACAAATTAATCCTGTCACCCGGAGCTTCTCCGATTGTTCCAAAGTTACCGGGAATTGAAAATGTTAATGTCTTCTCAGTAAGAAATGTAGTTGATATTGATAAGCTGAATCAGTTTGTAAAAAAACTGAGCAGCAAAGAAGTAACAGTAATCGGTGGTGGTTATGTCGGAATAGAGGTTGCAGAGAATCTTCAGGAAGCCGGATATCAGGTTACACTGATCGAAGCAACCAATCAGATACTTCGTCCCTTTGATTATGATATGGTTCAAATATTTCACAAAGTATTGACAGACCATAAGGTGAACCTGATCGTTGGTGATAAGGTTGAGCGATTTGAAAAGGATAAAGTTGTATTATCCTCCGGGAAGATGGTAGACGCCGATGTTGTAGTAATGGCGATCGGTGTATCACCGGAGACTTATCTTGCAAAAGAAGCCGGACTGGAAATAGGAACAACAGGAGCAATCAGGGTTGATAAAAATTATTGTACCAATGATCCTGATATCTATGCTGTCGGTGATGCAATCGAGGTATATCATGCATTAACCCATTCGATGACCAAGCTGTCATTGGCGGGTCCTGCTTTGAAGCAGGCAAGAAGTGTTGCGGATCACATTAATCATAAGAGTACCTTAAATAAAGGGTATATTGGTTCCTCTGCAATCAAAGTATTTGAATATAACGGTGCTTCCACGGGATTAAATGAGGCTTTGATTCAAGTCCTTGATCTTAAGATCAATTATGATATTGTTCGCATCATTCTATCCGATAAGGTAGGAATCATGCCCGATGCTGCCCCAATGCATTTCAAACTGCTCTTTGAAGTACCGACCGGAAAGATTCTGGGAGCACAGGCCATCGGTAAAGGCGATGTGACAAAACGTATTGATATCATCGCTACAGTAATAAAGTTTGGCGGAACCCTGGAGGATTTAAAGGATCTGGAACTGAGCTATGCGCCTCCCTTTGCAACCGCAAAGGATATCGTAAATTATGCCGGATATGTAGGCTCAAATCTTCTGGGTGGTGACTTTAAGCAGGTGAATGTGGATCGTGTCAGAGGGCTTGTAGAAAATAATGAGACCATCATTGATGTAAGAGAAACTTATGAATACGAGAGAGGTCATATCAAAGGAGCGATCAATATCCCGTTAAGTCAGCTTAGGAGCAGAATGAATGAGATACCAAAGGACAGGCCGGTATATCTGCATTGCAGAACCGGTCAGCGCAGCTATAATGCAACTTTGGCACTACAGAATATGGGATATTCCAATATCTTTAATATAACCGGAAGCTTTCTGGGCATTTCCTTCTATGAATATTATAATGATAAAGTGAGCGGAAGAGATAGTATTGTAACAGAATATAATTTCAGATAATTAGAGAAAGGTAATGGAGAGAGTTTCATAATATCCATTACCTTTTTTGATTCCATGGATTAACCAATGAAACGGTATGTTCATTAATATATAGTCAACACTTTTCATACGAAAGTTTTTGTGCTTTTGCTTTTGAAGTTAATCTTTTAACCTTCTTTCATTCTTCTATCATACTTTCATCATAATTTCTCAGTATACTTATAAATGTAAGATAAATAAAATAATTGAGTGTGAAAAGTGCAGAAAGACACGACACACTGTGCCGCCAACAGGTGGCAGAACGGAGGTATATATGAAACGATTTGTAAAAATAACCGTGATCACCGCTGTAATATTAGCATTGGGAACTGCAGGAACCGCTTTTGCATCATCCTACAAAACGCCCGCTGAGATAGTATCAGCACTTACCGGAAAGACGACCGACGAGGTTACATCGGAACGAGCGGATGGTAAAACCTATGGTACAATTGCGAATGAAGCCGGACAGCTGGATGAATTCCAATCTCAAATGCTTGAGCAAAAAAAGGCTTACCTTGACCAGCAGGTAAAAGATGGAACATTGACTCAGGAAAGAGCCGATGAAATCTACAATGCAATGAAGGAAGCACAGTTAACCTGTGATGGTACAGGAAGCGCCTCACGTGGAGCTGGATGTGGTTTAGGTAATGGTACCGGATGCGGATTAGGAAATGGTACAGGAACCGGTGCTGGTAGCTGCGGTATGGGCAGTCGTCTTGGCGGAGGTGCTGGCCGAGGCATGGGTGGCAGATTTCAGAGATAATTAATTGGTAATCTAGATGAAACGATAAATTGTTTCACGTGTCATGAATAAAGTGCCT
The DNA here is from genome assembly GCA_017861355.1 of Bacillota bacterium. Classification (GTDB taxonomy): domain Bacteria; phylum Bacillota; class Clostridia; order Lachnospirales; family Lachnospiraceae; genus Mobilitalea. The sequence goes on along the minus strand of JAGFXQ010000269.1, from coordinate 2,013 downwards.
GTTACTGTGAGTATAGGAATAGACTGACGATACAGTAACAGGCATTTTTATGCCCATTTGTTGAAAGTGGCAGATTGATTAGTGGCCAAATCGAATGTATCAGTACACAGACATTTTGTTCTCATTCGGAAGATGTCATATGAATTTAATGGAGGATCGACGTGCAGAAAAATAAATTTACCAGAGGATTGAGAATTACAATTTTACTTGGTTTGTTGACTTATATTACATATGAAGGGTATTTGCATCAGGTATTAGGCGGTGGAAAAGCTCCATCCACACATGCGCTATGTCCCTTTGGTGCGTTGGAAAGCTTGTACACTTTGCTTTTCACTGGAAGCTTTATACAAAAGATATATTCAGGTACGGTAGTTTTATTGATTCTTACTGTTATTATAGCAATTCTGTTCCGTCGTAGTTTTTGCGGCTTATTGTGTCCCTTTGGTGCGCTACAGGAACTGTTTGGCAAAATCGGCAGAAGAATTTTGAAAAAGCAATTCATAATGCCTGCATTTATTGATAAGCCTTTACGGTATTTGAAATATCTTATATTACTTTTAACGGTAGGAATGGCATGGTATTACGGTACACTCTGGATGGCACCCTATGATCCGTATTCAGCCTATACTCATTTATCGGCATTTACGGATACGATAGAAGAAGATCCTCTCGCAATCATAGGCTTTCTAGTACTGGTAGTCACATTAGCAGGTTCTTTTATCTACGACAGGTTCTTCTGCAAATACCTTTGTCCTGTTGGTGCCTTATACGGAATAATAGGCAGGCTTAGTCCTACAAAGATAGAACGCAATGCAGATTTATGCGTAAATTGTAAAAAATGTAATAAGGCATGTCCGGTTAATATTGATGTAGAAAAATCATTGAAAATAACAAGTGCGGAATGCATCAATTGTAATGAATGTGTTCTTGTTTGTCCGAAAAAAGGTGCGCTTGAAATTAAAACAGCAGGAAAGAAAATTCAACCCTTTGCACTGCTGCTGATTGTAATCGGATTATTCTTTGGAACTATATTCATAGCTCAAGCAACCGGAAATTATGAGATTTTACCATCGAAGATTGAAGAAGGACAGACAATAACAATATCAGAGATAAAAGGTTACTATACAATAGAAGAGGCAGCAGTTGCTACCGGAATGTCATTACAAGAAATATATGAAAAACTAGGTATTCCAAAGAATATATCAAAAAATACTCAGATGAAAGCAATATCCAAAGAAGTCGATGGGTTTATCCTGGATGAAGCAAAATCTAAAGCATCGGGAGATAATACTAATGTTGATGAACCGTAACGCTAAGCAGGTTAGCAGAATTAAATATTGCGAAAAGTTGATCCTTAAGAATTTATTTAAGTAACTTTATCACGGCATCTATTTTATCTATCTGTTATGATAAATTTACCAAAATAAAGGAGGTAATATGTTATGAAGAACATAGGTAAAATAGATAAAATAATTAGGATCATCCTTGGATTTGTACTTTTGAGTTTGCTATTTATATTGGAAGGGAATTTGAAATACCTTGGACTGATCGGAATTATACCGCTGTTAACAGCAACAATCAGTTTTTGCCCAATCTATAGTCTTTTTGGAATTAAGACAAATAAATAATTACGAAGACAATCGGAAAATCTGATGAGTAGTGTCAAAGTATAAGGGGCTTTTGCAAAATAGCTTATTAAGCCATGAAGCAAAGGCTCCCTTTAAATCTGGACAAAATAAATTGGATGTTCCGATTCTATGGTATAACCAAGTTTTTCAGCCAACACAGATCCGTATCTTGCTTCATTCTTATAAGTGTATATTGATTCAATAGCAGTATTTGATTTTAAATTGGTAAACAAATTTAATGTCTTGGGATAGTCTGCTTTGTTTAATTCATAGATCATATTGATCGGTCTCCTTTATCGTTCCTCTCCGTAATGATATGTTATATTCCTGTTTTTGGCAATGGTTTCATAAATACAATCTTTGATATTGACATATGTCAGAAATG
>JAGFXQ010000063.1 GCA_017861355.1 Bacillota bacterium | reverse complement strand
CGGCGACGATCAACATACTTATGATGGTATTGGTATTCTTTGCAGCACTGATTATTATCATATCCATGGTAGTAATCCGCTTTACCGTAATTACACATATCGAAGAGGACATCAAGAATATCGGTTCCATGGAAGCGGTCGGTTTTACTCATCGAATGATTCAGAATTCCCTGATCTTAGAATTCCTGACGATCTCTTGCTTTGGTTATCTGCTCGGAATTCTGATCTCGCTATTTTGCTCCGGTGCCGTCACCAATATCATCTCGTCCTCCATCGGGCTCAACTGGCATATGGAGCCGGGAATTGTCAGTATGCTGCTGAGTTTTCTCACCATTATTTTGATGATCCTGATCATCACGATTAAAGTTACCAGACGCATCGCCAAAATCACTCCCCTGATGGCATTACGCAACGGCATCGATAATTATCATTTTGGTAAAAATCATTTCCCCTTAGAACAATCTCGAGGAAATCTGCATCTGCTCCTTGGACTCAAGCAGATCTTCAACAACCGAAAACAAAGTATCTCCATCGGTATCATTGGTACTATAATGTCCTTCACCATCGTATTCTCCTTTGCGATGTATTATAACTTTGTGAAGGATGAGAGTGCATTTCTCCGACTGGTTGGTATGGAACGCGCTGATCTGGTGGTCGTAAGTTACGACGAGAATTACGAGAAGGTATATGAGATAGCTGCCGCAACTTCGGGCGTTGACCGATCGGTTCATTATACCACGGATTCCTTAACCCTGCAGTTTGGTGACAAACAGACCTCAACGAATACCTTCATCTGCGATGATTACAACAAGGTGGCTGTATCCACGATTACCGAGGGACGCTACCCGAAGCATGACAATGAAATCGTTCTAAGTACAGTGAATTCACGCAAGCTCGGTGCTGAGATCGGCGATGTTGTATCTATAATCTCCGGCGACGTCTCCTATGATTACTTGGTAGTCGGTATCTCACAGCACATTAACAGCCTCGGTCAGTCAGCCTCCATTACCACAGAAGGTATGAAACGCTGCGACAGCTCCTATGTCCCTGTCTCCTTCTACCTTTATCTGAAGGAAGACGTCAGTGTAACTGATACGATCCATCTTCTGGAGGATGAGCTGGATGGTTATAATATATCCATCGTCAATATGGAGGATATCTTCACCTCCACATTATCGTCAATTACGCAGTCAATCACGATGGTATGTATCATCATCGGAGTGATCACCGCTTTGATCGTCGTATTAATCCTCTATTACCTTGTAAAGGTAAAGATCATCCGGGAGAAGAATGTCATCGGCATCAATAAAGCGCTTGGTTTTACCACCGGACAGTTAATCATTCATAACAACATCGCCCTTGGCACGATCATATTGTTCAGTACATTACTTGGCAGTGTCCTGGCTGTATTCACCATCAATCCTCTGTGTGTTCTGATGTTCTCCGTCGTTGATATCAGAAATGGTTTTTTTATCATCCCTATGAGCTCCATCAGTCTGTCTCTCGTCGTGATGGAAACACTAACTCTGATTACAACTACTTTAGTCAGCATCCGCATCCGTAAGGTGAATCCCAGAGAGCTGATGGCAGATTAACAAAAAGGATGCAGTAGAGCTTTCAACTTGCTCTACTGCATCCTTTCTATAAAAATAACTCCCCGAGTAGGGCTCGAACCTACAACCCCACGGTTAACAGCCGTGTGCTCTACCATTGAGCTATCGAGGAATACATTAGCAATTTTAATACGTTGCAGTACTAATGTCAATACCTTTTGCAGTATTTTTCTTCATGATTTTTCCTGAAGCTTTTCCAAACATTACTACTATCTCGCACCAGCTCACTGATCTATAATAGAATTAACCAAAGATCAGAAGAACATAAAATAAGTATAAAGAATTAGGAGGGTCTACCATGCTGGAATGTGGAACGGACCGCTGCCCCTGTGTCAGAAAGAAGTGCGAACGCTTCGGCAAATGCGATGAATGCATCGCTCACCATAAGACTCACACAAAATATCCCGAGCCCTATTGCAAGCGACCCCCAAAAGAAAAGAAGGTTAAAGCAACCGAGGCTGTTAAGGAGATTTCCTTACCGTAAGCATAGACTTCACCTTACATAGAACAGGTCAAGGATATCTTGTAGAAAAATAATGATATCTTTATTGAAGGAATTGAGCAAGAAATTAATATTCTTCTTGAATTACGAAAAACATTATGTTATAATCAAATTCGTTCCGTAGTAATGGAACATGCCTTGCAGTTGTGGCGGAATTGGCATACGCGCTAGATTCAGGTTCTAGTTCACGCAAGTGAGTAGGGGTTCAAGTCCCCTCAACTGCACTAAAGAAAGCTTTGTAAATGTTAAATTTACAAGGCTTTTTTTGTGTTTATGAATTTTGAGATAGTTTATCGGATTATTTTCATTGATACTTTAAGATTCATATTTTAAAGATTTACATTTTGTTTTTAAAGTGATAAAATGGAAAATATATACAATTATGACATGCTAAACCAACGGCTTTAGGACCACTGCGCTAGAAGTATAATGCTAAACAGAAAATGATAGCATAGTTGTAAGTTGATAACAAGGTGTGAGGTATGAGATGTACTATTATAGTTTATATGGATTGACCGTAGAATCAGATTTGGATTTTTTTCAGTTGAGGGAATTAAAGTATAAACCAGAGCAGATCGATGTTTTCATTTATCAGTCCATTTTAGAAAATAGACTGGAGGTAGAGTTGGAAGGAAAATCATATTCGATTGGAAAACACTCTACGCTCTTTTCCAATAAAACAGTCCATCTAGTAGTTGAAGAAGGAAATACGATAAAGTATCAGGCAAAAGAAAGTGCCAATTGGCAATCCTTAAAAACGTATCTTCTAGGATTTGGATTTGCCTTTCTTTTTTTACAGAAAAATCAGATGGCCATACACTGCAGTTCAGTAGTATATGATAAAGGAGCCCTTTTACTTGCTGGAGAGAGTGGAAGTGGTAAATCAACGCTTACCAGAGCATTGATAAAAGCGGGTTTTAAACTACTGGCGGATGATATGGAACTTGTATGGGCAAGGGGGAAAGATCTTTTTGCCTATCCTGCGTTTCCTTATCAGAAGATGTGTCGAAATGAAGTAGCGAAGCTTGTAAATCCGCAGGAAGTTATCTATATTGATGAAATGAAAGATAAATTTATGGTACCATGTTTTTCTGTGTTTGAAGAGCACGAACAGAAGGTGATCGGGATTGTGATCTTGAAGGTGAGTAATTGCGAGCAGGTGCAGCTGGAGGAAGTAAAGGGTCTTGAGAAGTTGTATGCTATTTATGGAAATCTGTTTATTCGTAAGCTATTACAAAAAGAAAAAATTAATTCTGATATCATAGATGACTGCCTTAAAATCGCATCCATAATTCCAATCTATCTTCTGAAGCGCCCCGTTGGTGTAGATTCAGTTGAGGCGCAGATAGATGCACTTAATATAGTATTTGAGTTTAATTATAATTGACGAATTATAATCAATTTTCCAATAGGTAGCATTTTCCGCGTTCTGACAGAGAGGTAAGCAAGTTTCTTGAAACATTCTCAAAAACGATTCTAACAAAGATGTTAGTATTGTTGACTGTAACACAATTATTAAGTATTCTAGGTTTATTATTAACAAATTTTGGGGAGGAGAATATGGTATGAAAACATGGAATACACCTGAAATTAGTGAACTTAATATCAACGAAACAGCAAACGGTCGTTTTGATTTTTTTGTTGAATTTTGGGTTTTAAATGATGACATTTTAGATAGTTTTAAATGTACACCGTCAGATCCAGTAAATGAGCATTCATAATTAAAGCGTACCGTTTATAAACCTTGTCAAATATGCTTTGGCAAGGTTTATAAATTGTATCTCGGTACTACAAGATGAAAAGATAAATTGTTTCACTTGTCATGAATAAACCATCGACTAAGCCGGTGGACCTGATAACGATATTATTTTAATAGAGGGTCAAAATACATGAGTGGTATTCTAGGTTTCTTACATAACAGTTCTAACGAAAACTTTCAAAATATTAATATAAAAACGATGTTATTATGGAATCGTGTTTACGGTAAGGACGCTGAAGCATTCAGCACAAATACAACTTATGCTTTGGGATGCTGTTATGAATATATCTCCAGGGAAAGTGAACACAGTACGACCATTCTTACAAAAGGGAAAAAATATGCAGCGATCGATGCTTTACTCTTTAATCGGGAAGAAATGTTGAAAAAAACAAATTTAAATAAAACGATTTCAGATGAAGAATTACTCTTCTCCTATATTGATGTGTTTGGATTCGATGCTCTCAAAGACGTCAATGGTGATTTTGCAGGTGCGATCTATGACGACAATACAAAGGCACTTGTTCTTTTTAGAGATCACATGGGAATAAGGCCACTGTTTTACTATGCATGTGATGAATTTATTGCGTTTTCTACAGATATACGAGGTATTATATCCCTTCAACAAGTTGATGCTTCCATCAGCGAGAGCTGGATATACAAAACATTGGCTGGTTATTCGACCCTCAGTCAATGCGCTACAGAATATACACACATATTTTGTGTAAACCCGGCAAGCTATATACAGTTTTCTTATATAGATAACAAACTAGTTTTTGAATCACATAAGTATTGGGAACTGGGAAGCAAAAAAATCCGTTTCTCCTCGGAAGCAGCCTACAAGGACAAGCTTAGAGAACTTATTACAGATGCAGTAAAAATCAGACTGGATGCCATTTCCGATCAAATAGGTGCTGAGTTGTCCGGGGGACTTGACTCCGGTATTATCGATATTCTTATCAATCGTTTGGGACGAAAAGGTATTTATTTTTCATGGTCTCCTAATCCCGATGAATTACCCCTTGCGGAAAATGATGAACGCCTGATTATTGCTGATATCTGTGAGCAGGAGAATATCCGTTGCCTGTTTCGGAGAATAAATAGTGAGCTTTCCAATGACAGTAATATTGCCAGAAACATTCAAGATATTGGAATATGTCTAACAAAGGAGCATCCTGCCTTTCGATATGTTTTGCCACCTTATATCAATACCCTACCCATCTGTGAAGGTGCACAAGTTCTTCAACGGGAAGGGGCAAAGGTTGTTTTTACGGGTCATGGAGGGGATGAAGGCGTTAGTCATAGATGTAATCCCTATGAATTATTTTACCATAGAGAATATTATCATTTTTTTAGATATATGTGGTCAACAACACATGGGCAGAAGAATAGAATCGGAAAGGCATTAAAGAAGAGTTGTCGAGTTCTTCGGGAAACCGGGAGAAATCTGAAACGACCTTTTCTTAATCCTTTTCATTCGCCGGATCTTTTGAATATAGATTTTACTAATAAATTTCGTAAGGAGAAGATGTCAGCACTTCATTTTGCGTATGACCCAAAATCATATATTAATGAAGGTGGCAGCCGCAATAGATTAGATAATGTAGCTCTGCTTGGTTCCTGCTCCGATGTAAGATATCTTATTCCGTATTTAGACTACCGAGTAATAGACTTTGCTATATCGATTCCCAGACACCTCTATTTAAAAGGTAATAAGAACCGTTATATTTTTAGAGAAGCATTTAAAGACCTCATTCCTCAATCTCTTTATGATCTTCGGACCAAAGAAGACAATAGTGATAAGAACAAGAAAGGCAATCCTGATTGGTTCGAAGAATATAAGCGAAGGAAAGCAGAGGTTATCTCCATATTAGATCGGGATTATTGGAATAAGTATCTGGACTTTGATGTAATAAACACATGGATGAAGGAAGAAAAACCTTCTGAAGAAAAGCGTTTTGAAAGTGAAAGAAAAATGTATTGCCTTTTTATATGTGCAATGGCAGAAAACCTAGTAAAAAAGTCAAGGGAGATTTCATAATCTTCCTTGACTTTTTTAGGCTATAGATCGTAGCTCTATGAAGGGGTTCGTGACGTAAGTCATGAACCTCTTCTCTTTTTATCTGCATTCATCAATAGATTCGCTTCGTCCATGCAAAGCGTTGCATATCAACTCTGCCATCGATAAACTCAACACCCTCCGCTTCCAACAGCTCAATCTGACGGTTTTCACCGCCAAATGCAAAGGCTCTTGAGACCTCCCCTCGTTGATTCACTACACGATAACATGGAATTATATCTGGTTCTGGATTTGCATGAAGTGCATACCCTACCACTCTTGCCCATTTCTTGTTTCCTGCAAGCTCAGCTATCTGACCATACGTAGCTACCTGTCCATACGGAATCTGCTTTACGATATCATATATTTTATCAAATGTTGATTTTGCCATTGTTTTATCCTCTCATTTCTTTACTATTCTGGATTTTATATTTCTTCCTCTTTTCATCATTCGGCATTGCTTCTCTTCCATTATATAAAAAAATACAACATAATTATATACAAAGATATAAAATACTAACCTAGTTATATTTCATGTTTAATTAATAAAAGAATGCTCTGATTCCTCACCTTTATGCTGATATTCTCTATTCAATTATCAAAAAGAGATTACTATAATTTATGTTATTAATTACACATAGCTAATTATGAAACCTAACCGCTCAACGAATGTATCCACAGCGGATATAGTTCGGAGAGCGAAATTTAAGTATAAAGAAAAGGAGATATAACAATGAACATACCGAGACCGGAACACCCATTTCCTCAAATGGAACGAGACAACTGGTTGAATCTAAATGGTGAATGGCAGTTTGAGTTTGACTTCGGAAGAAGTGGAAAAGACAGAAAGCTGCATTTGCAAAAATCCTTAAAGGATAAGATAATCGTACCCTTCTGTCCTGAAAGTGAGTTAAGCGGTATTAATTATAAAGATTTCATTCCCGCAGTCTGGTACAAAAGGGATTTACTTATTACTAAGGAGCAGTTAAGTGGTAGGGTCCTTCTGCACTTCGGAGCGGTCGATTACAAAGCAAGTATTTACATCAATGGAACAGTCGCCGGCACCCACCTCGGTGGTTATTCCTCCTTCCAGCTTGACATTAGCCCTTATATCGTAGAAGGAAGTAATACTATCACTGTACAGGCTGAGGATGATACTAAGTCCGGTTTGCAGCCCAGTGGAAAACAAAGCAAGCAATATTACTCCTCCGGCTGTGACTATACCAGAACTACCGGAATCTGGCAGACTGTATGGGTGGAGTATGTACCTACGAACTATATTCGGACGGTGAAATATTATCCTAATATTACCGAAGGACAGTTATATATGAACGGAACTGTATCCGGGGCAGGAACTTTGACCGCCACTGCCTATTATCAAGGAAGAAGATGCGGTGAAGTATCCGTCAAGACAGAATACGGGAATTTCTCTGCAATGCTGTCTTTGGATGAAGTTCATCTGTGGGGCATCGGTGAAGGGAATCTGTATGATTTGGAGCTAACCTTTGATCAGGATAAAGTGAAGAGCTACTTCGGACTTAGAGAGATTAAAATGGATGGGATGAAATGCTTGCTAAATGGTAAATCCATCTTTCAGCGTCTGATCCTAGATCAGGGCTTCTATCCGGATGGAATCTATACCGCGCCTTCTGAGGATGCGCTAATTCAAGATATCCACCTATCCATGGATATGGGCTTTAATGGTGCCAGACTGCATGAAAAGGTATTCGAAGCAAGGTTTCTGTATCATTGTGATAAATTAGGTTATCTTGTATGGGGAGAGCATGCCAACTGGGGACTCGACTTATCCAATCCCAGCAGCTTAATCTCCTTTTTACCTGAGTGGTTAGAAATATTGGAACGTGATTTCAATCATCCCTCCATTATCGGATGGTGTCCCTTTAATGAGACCTGGGATTATGACGGAAGAAAACAAAATGATGATATTATAAAGATTATTTACCAGACCACAAAACGTTTTGACCCTACCAGACCCTGCATAGATACCAGTGGCAACTTTCATGTAATTACTGATATCTATGATCATCACTGCTATGATCAAGATGTAGAGCTATTTGCATCTCACTACGAGGGTTTAAAGACAGGTGGTGACATCGTCGATTCCCTAAGTAATAGGCAGCATTATGTGAAAGGCTTACCGGTATTCATTAGTGAGTACGGTGGTATCAAATGGGATATCGAAGACTCCTCGAATAGCTGGGGTTATGGTGAAGCTCCAAAGACCAGGGAAGAATTCCTGGCTCGATATGACGGCCTAACCACTGCCTTACTTGATAATCCCAAAATCTTTGGCCTCTGTTATACACAGTTGTATGATGTAGAGCAAGAGAAGAACGGATTATATACCTATGGCAGAGTAGCCAAATTTGATCCCAGCATAATAAAAGCAATCAATTCTAAGAAGGCGGCGATTGAAAGCTAGGTTTAGGTAAAGATAAAACAAGGGCTCCAGAGTTTTCAACAAACTCCGGGACCCTTGTTTTTTATGCTTAGAATGTAAAATTAGTAGAATTGATAAAACCCGAATCTCGAATTATAGCCTCACCATTTTTGTCATGTAGCCTATGCTTGATAGGCCCAGTAATCAACAACCAATACTTTATCCAGATAAGGGCCTAACAGACTTCCAAATGCCTGATGCTCAGGGTGTGGTAAATATACATCCCGATCCGCTTCGCTATGAAAGGTCACAAAGAAGCAGTGGGTAAAATCCTGGCTGAGACCTTCCGGACTGACATTGGTACCCCACTCTATGGATACAATTTGAGGGATTTTATTTTTCAGCTCCAGAAATGCAGCTTCAATACTTGCAACGCTTTCCTCATTTGCATTGTCTAGAAATTTAAATAGAACAACATGTCTTAACACTTTTGCTTCCATCAATACTCCTCCATATCATTAACACCTTTTCTCTATCATCGAACCATGACTTTCATACATCACAATCTTGCCTTGAATAATTCCCACTGACTCAGTCGTTCTTCTGACCTTTTTCTTACTCTACAGTGTTCTTACAAAGTAATCTTCAATCAGGTCAAGAAGCTCCTGGCTCCAGAAATTATCCTCATGTGGTGCCCCTTCAACACGAATGATCTCTGTATGGACATCATTCTCACACAACTTCTCTGCCATGATAGTACACTGCTCATACGGCACCACATCATCCTGATCTCCGTGCATCAGCAAGAAGGGAGGATACTCTCTTCCCGGAATTACCTTCTCCACCGGATTCATGGTTGACATGCGCTCTCTCTGTTCCTTCTTCGTGTCACCAAAAAGGTGAATAAAGATGGAGGTTTTCCCGTTCTCATCAAACTCAGGCACTCCCTGTTTGAATAACTTGAACATATCAGCGGGTCCGAAGCACTCCGCAACTGTCTTGACTGCATCGGAATATTCTCCGAATTCTTTTGTCTTATAGAATGGATCATCTCCGGTCAGACCTACCAGAAGTGCAGTATTTCCTCCGGATGAGGTTCCCCATATTCCAATCCTCTCAGAATCAATACCGTATTTTGCTGCATTTTTTCGTAAGAAGCGAATGGCTGTTTTAACATCCTCCAGGAAGGCAGGTGCCTTATGATGATCTACTGATGAGCGATGAGTCAGCGTAGCCACTACATATCCTTTTCTTGCAAGAGCCCCAAGCTGCGGTAATTCATAACCTACATCCGGAAAGGTCCATGCGCTGCCTTGTACAAAAACAATGCAAGGATACCTCTTTTCCTCTCCTACTGCCCACGGTTGCAGAAGCTCCAGTTTCAGCTCAACCCCAGTTTCAGACGAATAGGTTACTCCTCCGATCCACCTGGCCTGCCCGGTAAGCTCCGGATTATTCTTAATTGATGTAAACCTTGCTAATTCTCCCATATTCCTTCTCCCTTCTATCTTTTCAGAAATGACTTGTTTTATTTCATATTATTGTATCATTATCGTGTATTCCTGTACAGTCCTTACCATTGCTTACATGTAGGCAAGCCACTCAATCTATAAGCAGACAAAACCTGCCTGCTACCTCGTAAGCGGTTTATCACTTCTTATATTACTACATTTTTTCGCAGAATATTGTTGCTTAGTGTAGCAAATTGTCAGATTATATGATAACATTGAAGAAAAGGAGGGCTTCCCAATGAGTAATGATTCCATTCGTGAGATGTACGAATATTTCGGTAACATAGTTTCCCAGCTGCCTACTATTTTCTATGTACTTGACCGAGACTGGAGGTTCCTCATATCCGAAGGTCAGGGTTTGGAGACAATCGGTCTTCATCCGGGCCAGGTGGTTGGTCTATCTGCTAAAGATATGTATCGTGATTACCCTGACATCATAGAAGCCATCGAAAAGGCTTACTGCGGAAAGCACGTGAAATATTATCATACCATAGGCAATACTCATCTGGAGAATTATGTCGCCCCTTATTATAACAATGAAGGTGAGATCGTAGGTATCGTTGGATCTACCGTAGATATAACGGCAAGAGTTAATTATGAGAATGACATTAAGAAATCACGTGCTCTTCAGGAAGCCTTAATGGAAAGCGTTCCCGGAATGATCTATATGTATGATGATCAAGGAGAACTTATTCTCTGGAATAAATGGCATGAGGCAATGACCGGATATACCAAGGAGGAGCTTCATCATCGCGGTCTGATGGATTGGTATAAAGACGACCCAGTTAGCCAGGAGGTAATAGCAAAAGGCTTAGAAAACGCTGTCAAAAATGGGTTCGGTGAAGCGGAAGCAGATCTTCAATGCAAAGATGGTTCCATAATTCCCTTATACCTGACGGCATGCCCGCTTAAGTTGGATGGTAAGGATTACTTCGTTGGTATGGGCGTTGATATCTCCACCCGTAAGAAAGCCGAAGCTAAGCTGCTGGAACTCAACCGCACTTTGGAGCAAAAGGTTAACGAACGCACTCAAGAACTGAAAGCTGCGAATGAAGACCTGACGGCAGCCAACGAAGAGCTAAGCGCAATGAACGAAGAGATGTTAGCGATGAATGAAGAATTAGCTGCTGCCAATGACCAGCTCATCAGTACTCAGAATTATCTTGTTGAATCCGAGAAAATGGCTGCTCTCGGCGGATTGGTTGCCGGAGTTGCGCATGAGGTTAACACACCCCTTGGTGTCGGACTTACCGCAGCGTCGCACCTATCCGATATCGCACAGGAATTGATCTCCTTGAATCAGACCAGAGCATTGAATGCAGAGGATATTCTTCCCTTCTTGGAGGATATCGATAAAGCATCTCAGATTATCTATAAGAATTTGAATCGGGCAGCGCATTTGGTTCAAAGCTTTAAGCAATTATCCGTAGATCAGTCCACGGAACCCAAGAGAGCGTTCGATATTGGTGCATATATTGATGAAGTATTAGTCAGCTTGAGTCCCTCGCTTAAGAAGACGCAGATTAAGATTACTACGGATTGTTCCGAGAAGATATTGGTCAATGGTTATCCCGGATCCATCGCTCAGATTATCACCAATCTGGTCATGAATTCTCTGAAGCATGCCTATCACCCCGGTGATATCGGTCAGATACATATTAAAACCTCTCGTGATCATTCTATGATACAAATTGAGTACTCCGATGACGGTGCAGGAATGGATGAAGCCACCTTAAACCGAATTTATGAACCTTTCTTCACCACCGACCGAAGTGCCGGAGGTACAGGTCTCGGGCTGTCTATCGTCTATTCTATCGTAACGCAGCAATATGAAGGCTCTATCCGATGTAACAGCACACCGGGCAAGGGCACTGCTTTCATTATTAATATTAAGGGGGACATTTCATGACACCAGATAATGCATGGAAGATACTGATCGTTGACGATGATATTGATATTCATGAAATCACGGTTATGGCTCTGAAAAGATTAGTATACGAGAACCGCCCCCTTACTTTCATTAATGCTTACAACGCTTCTGAGGCAGTTGCTCAACTAGAGAAACACCCTGATATAGCAATTGCGCTATTAGATATCGTGATGGAGAAGGATACTTCCGGACTTGATCTGGTCAAAACAATCCGGGAGGACATGGGAAACAGAAACATCCGGCTTATTGTTCGTACCGGTAACCCGGGACTGGCACCGGAGGAGAGTGTAACCCTTAATTATGACATTAATGATTACCGGGGCAAGACGGAATTAACCGCACAAAGCCTTAGAACGGTAATTATCACAGCTCTGCGCTCCTATATGGCTCTCACTACAATTACCGGCTTGAAGCAAGAGATTGATGATACGCAAAGAGAGCTGATCTATGCCTTAGGTGAGATTGCAGAATCACGTTGCATTGATAACAGTCATCATGTTAAACGGGTTGGCTGCATCTCCGCATTCCTTGCTGAGAAATTCAATTTTAATCCTCACGATGTAGAGATTGTCCACCTGGCTGCCTCGATGCATGATGTTGGAAAGATTGCAATTGATGATAAGATTCTGAATAAGCCGGGGAAGCTAACCCCGGAGGAATTCGAAAGCATTAAGAATCATTGTCTCTATGGCTATGAATTATTGAAGAACTCCAAAAGAGAGCTTCTCAAGGAAGCGGCGATCATTGCATATGAGCACCACGAGAATTATGATGGCAGCGGTTATCCCAGAGGTCTCACAGGGGAGGATATTCATCTCTCAAGCCGTATCGTGGCACTTGTTGATGTATTCGATGCCCTGGCGACAAAACGTGTTTATAAAGAGAAATGGCCCAGGGAGGATATCATTAATTTTATAGAGAGTCAGCGGGGGATCAAGTTTGATCCTGAAATCGTCGATATCTTCCTCAAGTATCTGGATGAGATCGACGACATATTTAATGCAAATACCTAATGTAATCCGCAGATATGCACCTTATTGGTTCCTTCGATTCCTATACCACTTTCACAAATACAAGGCCTCCTAGGTGAATCCACCTTGAGGCCTATTTCTGTCTCTATCCCAGTTCACTGCCCGCCATGCTACAACCAAATACTATACTAATTAGAATTTCTCATATATAATAGAAAG